>JAGXSM010000301.1 GCA_018333725.1 Melioribacter sp.
ATGAGCATCGATTATAGATTTAATTACGGTTATAATGAAAAAATCTATACCTACAGCAAAGATCAATTCTTATCTGCAGATGATGCTAACAGACAATTTAGAGTTGGTCCGATCCGCGAACATTTCTTAAGTGCTGCCGGCGGAAACCCAACTTTAAGATATTATACTTCTTTTGAATCAAGAGACGAAACCGGTATAATGCCGATGAGTTCTCAAACAAGAAATTCTGTTCGCTTAAATTTAACAGCATTTCCTTCTGAAGGACTCTCAATAAAAGTTAACTCCAATTATGTTAATAATAAGATTAACAGACCAAGCAACGATAATATTATTTACGGTTTCATTGGCAACACAATATTTAGAGCCGTATCATTTGGTTGGGTAAAAGAGCAAGATCTTTTAACAATACAGGATGGTGCTACAATCAACCAGTTTATTGGTTCTGCAAGTATTACTTATAGACCAATAAAAGACTTCGAAATCTACGGTGGTATTGGTGTTGATAATTCTGATTATTATCAGCAAAGATATTTTCCTCCGGGAAGAAACTTTGGCGGTCTTATTCAACGTGGTCAAAAGAGTATCTTCGATAGAAAGAACAAACAGTTCACATACGACTTCAACGCATCATACAGCTACAATTTATTTGATATGATTGATGTTCGTTCTACTGTTGGCAGCCAGGTATTTAACAGAACAGTTAGAACTACTAACGTTCAGGGTGAACAATTCAACTCCGATCTTATAACAAACTTAGGTGCAGCCGGAACAATTACCGGTTACGGAGAAGGATTCCTTAATGAAAAGCAAGCCGGTATTTACACTGAACATTCTCTAAGCTACTTAAACCAGTATTTCTTAACTCTAGGTATAAGAAAAGATTATGCAAGTGCTATTGGTGAAGGAGCGCCTTCCATTACTTATCCAAAAGCAAGCTTTGCTGTTAGATTAGATAAATACGATTTCTTACCGGAATTTGTAAATCTATTAAAACTCCGTGCAGCTTATGGGGAAAGCGGATTCCTACCGGGTAGCCAGGATGCTATTCCATTGTTGTGGAGAGCTGAAACCGGCGGTTATGGAGCCGGCGCAGTCTTATCTGCAATCGGTAATGCAGCAATTCAGCCGGAAAGAATTAAAGAAGTTGAATTAGGTTTCGATACAGAATTATTCAACAGTGTATCACTCGAATTCACTTATTATATGCAGAATGCATCTAACTCAATTGTTGGTTTGGTAAATGCTCCATCAACAGGAAAGACTATTACCAATCAACCATACAATGTTGGTAAACTTAAAAACTCAGGTTTCGAGACTTTATTACAATACACTCCGTTCAATAGTATTGATTACAGCTTGAACTTAAGCTTGATCTGGAATTATCAAACAAACAAAGTTACTGATATGGGAATTGCACCACCTCAATACTTCGGATTTAATGGTGTGCAGACTATTCAGAATGGATTCCCGAAAGCACAGTATTATACTTTTAAAGTTACCGGACCAAGATATACTTCAGCAGGTTTGTATGATCATACAAATGGACCATTGAAAACAACTGAAAGATATGATTTCGGTAGTCCTGTTCCAAATCATACCGGTTCATTCACAGTTAATTTCAAATTCTTAAAGAACTTTACTCTTTATGCATTTGCAGAGTGGGCATTGAACTTTAAGATTTACAATTATACCCAGGCATTTGCAGCAAGATTCGGAAACGTTCCAGAATATAATAAATATATCTGGATTCTCGGTTTAGCTGAATTAGCTCCGGGTGTTGCTCCTACAAGTCTTCCTAAATTAACCCCAAATACACCTGAATATAAAAAAGCAGCTGAAGAATTTGCACTTCGCGACTGGCGTAATTTTGCCGGGTGGATTGAAGATGGAGATTATCTGATACTTAGAGAAGTTAGCTTAAGCTACGATTTTACAGATCTATTACGCGAATTAGACTTTACAACTTATCTTAAAGGTTTATACGCTGGTATTTCCGTAAGAAACGTTTTAAGAACAACTAAATATTCAGGCGCTGATGTTGAATTTAATAGTACGGGCGGACGTGGAAACGCAAGAGCAATGGATTTCGGTACATTGCAGAATCCACGTACAGTCAATTTCTGGGTTAGAATAGGGATATAGGAGGATAACATGAAAAAGATAAAATATTTATTACTCGTTCTACCTTTATTATTATTTATCAGCGCTTGCGAGGATTATATTACTGATGTTGACCCTCTCATTGACGTTGTTCAGGATAATTTATTAACTAGTGAATCTCAGACTGAATTCGTTGTTAGAGGAGTTCAGCAGAGATTTTCAGTAGTAGCCAGTCAGATTGCTTGCCAGATGGATCTTCTTTCGGACCAGATGGCTTATACAAGTGATATTGCATCTGCATCCTTCCCAACATTTGAGGAAATTGATAAAGGTGCAATAGTTCTTAATAATGCTACAACAACCGGCACATACCGTCAATTGGGCGAATTAAGATTCTTTGCTGATGACCTTGTTAAAAGAGCAGGACAGATAACATTCACCAACACAGCTCTTCAAACTTTGGCACTATATAATGGGAATCTATATGGAGGTATTGCCAGATTTTATTTAGCAACAGCGTTTGGATTTAGAGAAAATCAACCCGGTGGTACAATTGATGCCGGCCCATTTATTCCAGCTGCTACTTTATTGGATCAGGCAATTGAAAAATTCACCGCTGCCGGTAATGCTACAACCGATGCATTAAGCAAGCGCATTGTAAATTCTTTAATTGCAAAAGCATATTTTGCTAAAGGAGCTTATGCACAAGCAGCTACTTTTGCTGCAAATGGAATGGCAAGCGGCGATGCCAATTTTAATGCTCTTCATAATGATGTTAGCAACATTTATTACTGGGGATTTGCAGGAGCCGGTCGTGTTCAGATTTATGTAGCTGACCGTTTTAATACTTATGTTACTGCCGATCCTAAAGAAACCGCAAGAATAAAAATCAGCTCCGTCAAAGGAACAAGTGGTAGAACTTATTACTGGCAGACGAAATATCCAGATAAAGGTTCCGCATTCGTAGTGATGACATGGAGAGAAAATAACTTAATGAGAGCTGAATTAATTCTGAGAGGTAATGCAACGGGTGATGCACTGGCTTTAGTAAATGCTGTGAGAACAGCTTCAGGACTTACTGCACTCACTTCCATTAACCTTACTAGTCTTATGGAAGAAAGAGATAAAGAAATGTTCTGCCAGGGCACCAGATTAATTGATCAGAATAGAGGTGCTGTTCCATGGCATCTTGCTGCTACTACATGGAGATACATGCCAATTCCTCAAACAGAAAGAGATGCTAATCCTAACTTAAAGGGATTATAATCAAACTTAAAAGAGCGGCCAAGTGCCGCTCTTTTTTTTACATTTCAAAAATTAAATTCATTTGAAAACTTTGAGGTAAGGTTGGTTTTTGTTGGGTTGAAAAATAAATATTCCAGGATAGTTCTTCTTTTTCTAAATTCTTATTAAAAGAAGAAACTAACCGGACAGCATTGATAGCACTAATTAATCTGTTAAGTATTAGAGCTCCGGCAACAAATCTCATATTATTATATGCATTTTCGCTTGATGACCACATCTCTCTATATTCTCTTCTTAAATCGCTACTCTTCCAATTCCAGTAATATTTCTCAGGGTCATATACTTTACCGAATTTCCTGTCCAATTCCATCTCTTTATTATAATCCTCAACTGATAAATAAGAACCCACATTTACAAAAAAGTCGTTTTCTTTAACGTTTAATTTTATACCCGCATTTGATTCGGCAAAGGATTTATAATTATTTTCTTGCCAGTTGCCATAGATATTAAATCCTGCTAATGTTCCCCATAAAAGACCGTCGGTAATTGTAAAATATTTTCCCGACTCGAATTCATTTGCATACAATTCACCCATCCCCGGTAAAAGAAGCGAGTATAAAATTGCCAATCCGGTATTCTTCTTCTCGTGATTGATAGTTTCAGAGACGAATGCAGGTTTCTGGTTACTCGATACTTGAAACTGGTTGCTAGTTGCCGGATGTTGATTTTGAGTGATCTGTGATTTAAGCGAGAGAATTGAATTAGATTCCTGAGGGAATATAATAGATGAAAACAATACCGATATTAAAATAATTTTTTTCATTTGAGGACTCGTTAATTAATAAAAGAAACATTTTCAATTACTTTACCGGTACAAACGTTTTCATCAACCTCCGTAATTCTTACTTTAACAAAGTTATTTACGTATTCCTTATTAAAAGGAATTTTTACACGAACGTAATTTGAGGAAAATCCTTTCATAAAGCCAGCCAAATTTTCATGCTCAAATAATACTTTTAATTCTTTACCAATCATCTTGCGGTAAAACTCATTACGTTTTTTTTCACTTAAAATTCTCAGCATATTATTTCTTCTTTTGCGTTCAATTACGTCAACCTGATTATCCATATGAAAAGCTTTTGTATTCGGTCTTTCCGAATAAGTGAATACATGAAGATAAGAAATTGGTAAGTCCTTAAGGAAGTTATAGGTTTCTAAAAAGTCGGCTTCAGTTTCTCCAGGAAATCCTACAATAACATCTACACCAATTCCCACATCCTCAATTTTTTCTAAGAGATTATAAATCAATTTCCGGTAATCATCGGAATTGTATCTTCTCTGCATAAGTTTCAGGATTTTATTGCACCCGCTCTGTAAAGGAATATGGAAATGATTAACCATTCTATTATCACAAGAAGTAAGTGATATTATTTCATCGTTCAGTAAATTCGGTTCGATAGAACTGATTCTTATCCTGTAATCTCCTTCCACCTCTAAAATCTTTTTCAACACACTTGATAAATCTATTTCCATCCCTTGCACTTTTTCATGCTCCTGCTCATGCTCTTGGTCATTTGTCATCCGGTAAGAATAATCCCCAACATTAACACCAGTAAGAACAATTTCCTTATACCCATGCAATAGTATTTCTTTAAATTCTTTTACAACTTTATCAGAACTCATACTTCTGCTTTTACCGCGGGCAAGCGGAATTGTGCAGAACGAGCATTTATAATCGCAGCCATCCTGAATTTTGAAGAATGCTCTGGTTCTATCATCAGCATCTGTAGAATGGGACGAGTGAAATGAATTTAATTCTTCTGTGGGTGAAACGTAAATACAGGAGAGCTCTTTTTTTTCAAAGTTGCTTATGTAATCGAACAGGTTAAATTTTTCGTTACTGCCTAATACAACATCAACACCATCAATCCTGGAAATTTCTTCGGGGCGTAATTGAGCATAACAACCTGTAACAACTACAAATGCATCAGGATTATTACGTAAAGCGCGGCGGACTATCTGCCGGCATTCCTTATCGGCATGTTCGGTAACAGTACAAGTATTAATAACATACACATCGGCTTTCTCTCCATATTCTACTACGGAGAAACCTTTATGCAAAAATTGGTCGCCAATAGTTGATGTTTCTGCAAAATTTAATTTACAACCGAGTGTATGGAATGCTACTTTTCTTACCATATTTTCCAACTGATTTTCTAAATCTTATTATAAAACATCTTCCTGATCCAGCACTTGATTATGCTCATGCTCTTAATCTGGAACTTGCTCATGCTCTTAATCTTAATCATCATTATCTATTTTATCTACTAAAAATAAAAGGGCTGCATTCAATCTTTTTGCAGCATTGATTAAATACAGCCCGAATATTTAATACACGAAAACTAAATTATTCCGCTTTCGTTTCTTCTTTCTTTTCATCCGCAATTGGAGCAGCTGGAGATACTGGAGTAGATTTATCATCATAAAGATTAAAATCGGATGAATCGAATTTACCGGCATCAGCTTGCCTAATATCATTAACAACAACTTTCTCAAGTTTATGCTCGTTAATGTATTGAGTTATTTCATCATCGGATTTTTCTTTCAATGCTGCAATTGCACTAAGAACAATCTTCTTATTCTCTTTATCGAATTCGACTACTTTAAGATCAAGTTTAACACCGACAGGGAAACAGAAAGAGAGGTTCTTAATTTTAGAGGTTGATAACTGTGTAGCAGGAATAAATCCATCCACATTCAACGGCAACTCTGCGATCAATCCTTTCTCTATAATTCTAACAACTTTACCTTCTGTTTTTCTTCCAACAGCATATTCTTTTTCG
>JAGXSM010000302.1 GCA_018333725.1 Melioribacter sp.
CTCGGCTTCGAATATCTTCCGGTCGGACTAATTGGATTTTTCTTCGCAGCATTAATTGCCATTCACGTTTCAACAATTGCATCTCACTTAAATCTGGGCGCAATGTATTTTACAAGAGATCTCTACCTTCATTATTTCAAACCAAAGGCGAGCGAAAAAGAATTAGTATGGGTTGGAAGAGTAGCAACATTAATTCTGCTTCTCGGTTCTTTCTTCTACGGATTAATGATGGAAGACATAACATCATGGCTGATCTTTGCGTTGTGGTTAATGGCTGCCGGAATCTGGCTCCCTAATATTCTTCAGGTTGTATGGTGGCGTTTTAATGCGTGGGGATATTTATCATCATGGATCGCCAACCTTGGTTTGAGCTGGCTTGTTGTCTGGATTCTTCCTCACTGGAATATAATACCGGTACTACCCGATTATCAGCAGTTCTGGTTATTGATGCTTCTTGGTGCACTTGTATTTCTTCCCGTAACATTTCTTACCAAACACGAACCAATGGAACATCTGGTGAAATACTATGTTCAGGCAAGACCTATTGGATGGTGGGGACCTGTAAAACGCGAAGCACAGAAGCTCGGTCTTCTCACTCACGTTGAATTGAAAAATGGAGGAGTAAAATAAATGGGATTTATTAAAAGAGATTGGAAACCGTGGGAAGCAGATGAATGGAGAAAAGAAGATTGGATTGCAATTCTTCTTTCACCTATTTGCTATATACTTTTAATGGTTGGAACTGTTTTGAGTCTTTTACTAAACGTATGGGGATTTATTCTTCTTGCATTGGGAGTTTTTCTAACATGGTTAATGCACTGGGTTATCGATCCTAAATTAAAAGTAATTTCAGTGGAGTATGAAAAGAAACAACACGATTATTTAGAAGAATTAGAACGCAATGCGCGTTGGGAGGAAATAAATGGATAAAGGATTTGCTATGGTCATCGGGATGTCGATTGCGTATGCTGCTTCATTCCTCGGTTTAATACTTGCATGGTATTATTACCGCAAACATAATAAGAAGGGGGACAAATGATTGCACAGATTGAACAGGCGCAGCGCATTGGAGATCCGATTCTCGGGATAATTATCCCTGCTATTATTCTCGGGATCTCTGTATTTTTAACATGGATGCTCTATAAAAGATTTTCGAAATGAAAGGTAACTAAAGATTATCACGCAGAGGTCGCAGAGTTTTCGCGAAGAACGCAATGAAGAAATTATATACTCTGCGAACTTTGCGTTTTCTTTGTGTTCTCTGCGTGTAAATCTTTTTTTTAGGGGGAACAATCAATGCATGAAAATGAAATCTCATCAATAATTATTGAGACTGCTATAGAGTTACATAAAACAATTGGTCCCGGATTACTAGAATCAGTTTATAAAAATTCACTTGCTTACGATCTTAAAGAGAAAGGATTGAGTGTTGATGTAGAAGTTCCGGTACCATTTATTTATAAAGAAGTAAAACAGGATGTTGGATTCAGGCTTGATCTGATGGTTGAGAAAAAAGTAATTGTTGAAATTAAAGCTCAGGAAATTTTGGCTCCGGTCAATTATTCACAACTATTAACTTATCTCCGCTTAACGAATATAAAATTAGGATTGCTACTTAATTTTCATGTAAAGCTAATGAAAGAAGGTATTCATAGAATAGTAAACAATCTTTAACTCTGCGATCTTTGCGTTCTCTTTGCGTTCTTTGCGTGTTAATCTTTTTTCTTTTTTATAAGGAATCGGAAATGAAAAAATTTATTTTACTACTATTAATTGCCTCAACCATCCATTCACAAAGTAATGTTGATAAAGTAGTAGATCAATTAAACCAATTAAATGAAGTTACGTTTAACAACTGGAAATACTCTACCAACTTTTCTCTCAAACCGGAAGAAATTTCAAAATCCGGTTATGATGATACACAATGGCAAACAGCAACCCTCAATCAAAGGTTCACTCTCGACTCATGCTGGTTCCGTAAAGAGATTGAACTGCCGCAAAGAATTTCCGGGGTGCCGCTTAACGGCAGAATAAAGTTCTTCAACACTGTTGATGATTACAGTTACATCTGGATCAACGGTGAATACAAAGGGAAATTCGGTTGGGACGGAGAGACAATCTTAACCGATGATTCTAAGCCCGGGACTAAGTATGTTATACTTATTAAAGCTATTAATACCGGCGGTCCGCTTCGCTTAATTAATGCAAAAGTAGATTTTGCTGAAGAACTGACTTTTCAACAAATGATTAAAAACCTTATGCTCAGTTTTAAGGTGGGACAAAAATTATTAAGCTTCGATACCTACCAGAGCAATGAGAGAGTTAAAGTTGATCCGGGAATTGATCTTTCCAAAATCAAAAAATCAGAAAAAGAAAAACTTGGTAAACTTCTGCAAGAACTTGCTTCAAAAATTAATACTGACGCTCTCAGAAACGGCGACACAACCGCATTTGTTAATTCTGCCAGTCAAGTAATCAAAGAATTAAAACCAATTTCAGAGTTTGTAAAGAAATTCACACTTCAGTTTGTTGCAAATGCTCACATCGATGCTGCCTGGTTATGGCGGAAAAAAGAGACGGAAGAAGTAACCAAACGGACTTTCTCCGCTGTAATGAACATGTTCAATGCACGTCCCGATTTCACTTATACTCAAAGTCAGGCGGCATTATATGAATGGATGAAAGACGATTATCCGGATCTGTTTGAACAAATGAAAAGTTATTCCGATAAAGGTAGATGGGAAATCTCCGGCGGCATGTGGGTTGAACCGGATTGTAATTTACCAAGCGGCGATTCGTGGGCAAGACAATTATTATACGGACAAAAGTTTTTCAGTAAGTATTTCGGAAAGCAAGCACGCATCGGATGGAATCCCGATTCTTTCGGTTACAACTGGAACCTTCCGCAATTTATGCTTCTTGGCGGACTCGATGCATTCATCACTCAAAAAATCGGATGGAACGATACAAATGTTTTTCCGCACCGGCTCTTCTGGTGGCAGTCGCCCAATGGATCGAAAATTTTAACTTACTTCCCTTTCAGCTATGTAAACGAAATTAATAATCCTTTTGGTCTTGTCGATTGGCTCCGTCAGTATGAAGCAAACACAGGATTAACAAAGTTACTTGTTCTGTTCGGTGTTGGCGATCATGGCGGCGGACCATCGCTCGAAATGATGGCGCGTATCGATAAACTAAGAGAACTTTATATCTATCCTTCAATAGAATTTAATACTGCTCAGAATTATATCAATTGGGTGCGCAAACAGGATTTATCTAAAGTGCCTACGTGGAATGACGAACTGTATCTGGAATATCATCGGGGGACTGCGACTACTCAATCAAACACAAAAAAATGGAACCGGCTAAATGAAGCGTTACTTACAAATGCAGAAAAATTTAATTCCCTCTCAACATTATTTGGCAATGTTAACAATTCAGATAAAATAAAAGATGCCTGGAAGACGGTTTTATTTAATCAGTTTCATGATATTCTCCCCGGTTCAAGCATAAGAGAAGTATATATCGATTCCGACATTGATTACAAGGAAGCAAACCAACTTGCAAATTTTGCATTGAACAAATCGCTTTCTTCTTTATCATCACAAATCAATACTTCCGGTATCAAAGATGGGAAAGCAATTGTTGTGTTTAATCCCCTCTCATGGCAAAGAACAGATGTTGCAAAATTAGAATTGCCAAAAGGTGATTATGAGATTTATTCCGTTTACGATTCAAATGGCAATGAGGTTGCTTCTCAAATTCAAAAGAAAGATAAACTAACAAATGAAATTATTTTCTTAGCCGAAGATGTTCCGTCGTTAGGTTATAAAACATATGTAATTAAGAAATCTAACAAAGAAGTAAAATCAAAATTAGAAAGTTTATCAAATGTTTCCGGTGAAGTTCTGGAAAATGAAAATTTCAAAATTATTGCTGATAGAAAAACAGGATTATTAAAAAGTATTTATGATAAGCGTCTTCAAAAAGAATTATTAAAAGGGGATGGAAATAAACTTCAATTACTCGAAGACCTTCCGAGTGCGTGGGACGCATGGAACATCGGACTAACCGGCAAAGAGTTCCCTTCAACTTTACGAAGCGTTAAACTAATCGAAGACGGTCCTGTTAAATCTGTATTGCGCATTACTCGCGATTATCTGAAACCGGGTGTTGTTAAAAGTTTTCCTACGGAAGATTTTCCAAATACTTTTTTCACTCAGGATATTGTACTTTACAAAGGAATTGACCGGATCGATTTCAAAACCGATGTTGAATGGTGGGAAAGCAAAACTATGTTAAAAGTTGCATTCGAGCTTAATGTATCCGACACAGTTGCAACTTATGAAATTCCATTCGGCACTATAAAACGATCCACTACACTTAAAGCTCAGTGGGATAAAGGTAAATGGGAAGTAAATGCTCAGAAGTGGGCGGATCTTTCCGACAATGATTTTGGAATCAGTCTGCTTAACAAATCCAAATACGGATATGATACCCGTAACAATGTAATGCGGCTTTCACTTCTACGTTCGCCAATATGGCCTGATCCAACAGCCGACCGTGGTTACCATACTTTTGAATATGCTTTATACCCGCACAAAGGAAAAGTTGAAGAAAGTAAAACTGTTTATAAAGGGTATGAATTCAATTACCCGCTAATTACTTTTGCAACCGATTCACATCCTGGAAATTTCCTGATGGAAAAATCTTTTATTCAGGTTACACCGCAAAATGTTATTATAACATCTATCAAACAAGCAGAAGAAAACGAGAATGCATTGATTATTACAATGTATGAATCCAAAGGAACCGATTCTAAAGTAGAAATAAATTTACCATTTACTCCTTCAAAAATTGTTGAAACAAATTTCCTGGAAGAAGACGGTAAAAACATTAAAGTTAATGGTGACAAATTATTATTAGAAATAAAAGGAAAAGAAACAAAACTTATTAAGTTAACCAGGTAGAATGTTACACGCTGTGAACAAAGATGCAAACATTGTGTTCTCTGCGATTCCTCTGCGTACTTTGCGTGTTAATCTTTTAACTATAAGGAGCAATACATGACAACAAACAATAAACTTTTAGTAATTCTCTTTCTATCGGTCTTTATGTTCTCATCATCAATTGCTCAAGAGAAGAAGATCACAAAAGAAAATATTCAGCATGCAGAAAAAATAATCGGGATTGAATTTAACGATGCCGAACGTGATTCCATGCTTGATAACCTTAACGAACAATTGGAGAACTATCAAAACATCTGGAAGCTTAATCTTGCAAACAGTATTCCCCCCGCAATTTTGTTCAATCCTATTCCGGTTGGTTTTCAATTTAACAAGAAGCAATTGCCTCTTAAATTCAGCAATTATTCTTATGCAAAACTTCCAAAAAACCCGGATGACCTTGCATATTATTCTATCGGCGAACTTGCTAACCTTATAAAGACAAAACAAATTACATCTACACAGCTTACAAAATTTTTTATAGAGCGCTTAAAAAAATACAGCCCCAAGCTTTATAATGTAATTACACTTACAGAAGAACGTGCTCTTGCAGAGGCAAAAAAAGCTGATGAAGATATTGCAAAAGGTAAATACCGCGGTGTGCTTCATGGAATTCCTTTCGGCGTTAAAGATCTTCTATCGACCAAAAAATATAAAACCACATGGGGAGCTACACCCTATAAAGATCAGGTGATTGATGAAGATGCAACCGTCATAAAAAAACTTAATGAAGCCGGTGCAGTTCTTACAGCAAAATTTACAATGGGTGCTCTTGCATGGGGCGACGTATGGTTCGGCGGAATGACTCGAAATCCATGGGACACAACTCGCGGATCAAGCGGATCATCTGCTGGTTCAGCCTCCGCTGTTAGCGCCGGATTGATTCCATTTGCAATCGGAACAGAAACATGGGGGTCAATTGTATCGCCGTCAACTGTGTGCGGTGTAACGGGACTTAGACCAACTTACGGACGTGTAAGCAGAACCGGTGCAATGGCATTAAGCTGGACGATGGATAAAATAGGAACGCTCTGCCGCAATACAGAAGATCTTGCAATTGTTTTCAATACTATTTATGGATCTGATGGAATAGACCAGACATTATACGATGCTGCTTTTAACTACTCTCCGAAAATAGATTTTAAGAAATTAAAAATCGGTTATCTAAAAAACGAATTCGCAAGAAAATATCCTTTCCACAATAATGATTCGCTTGCATTAAAGAAATTACAGGAACTTGGTGCTCAACTAATTCCAATTGAGCTGCCGGATTTACCGGTTAATGATATTTCTTTTGTTTTATCTGCAGAAGCTGCCGCTGCTTTCGATGAACTTACGAGAAGTAATAAGGACGACTTGCTCGTTCGCCAGGTAAAAAATGCATGGCCGAATGTATTCCGGTCCTCGCGCTTCATTCCTGCAGTAGAATATATTAATGCAAATAGAGTTCGTTACACTTTAATTCAGGAGATGCAAAAGTTGTTTGATAAAGTCGATCTCTATATTTCTCCTTCCTGGGTTGGGAGTAATTTACTGCTCACAAATCTTACCGGTCATCCGTGTGTTGTTGTACCAAATGGATTTTCTGAACGGGGAACTCCAACAAGTTTTACGTTCATCGGAAAATTATTCGACGAAGGAACAATTATAGCCGTTGCTAAAGCATATCAGGATGCGACAGATCATCATAAGAAGCATCCGAAACTGGAATAAATTTTTTTCGGGGGGAATAAACAGGTTTCATTCAGTCTTTTTCAAAAAACTTAGCATTGGTCCGTAAAAGACTTCATATCCCGCTATTATATTCACGCGGCTTGAATTACTCTCTCATTCTTCGATAATAATTAAAGGAAAATAGAGTTTTAATCACATTCTTTACATTTGTAAAGACTTATTAATTCGTCCGGAAGCACATTTTTGCCTTCGGGGGGATGAAAACTGTGTGGACTCTAATTAAAAGTAAATAAAAGTTTACAAGAGAACTGTGCTGTAATAAAAACCGGTGATTGATGACAAGAAATTCAATTTTTACCAATGATATTGATATTAACAAATTCACTTTATCATTCCTTGATAAAAGAGAAGAAAAATAACAGGTTTTTTACTTCCGGGATTCTTTAAAGATTTTCAGAATTACACTTTTACTCGTTACATTTTTATATGGAATTTTTGCACTTCTCGATGTTACAGTAGCAACTGCACAGAAGGAATATTTATTTATTATTCGTTTCGTTTTTGTAATTCCATTCCTTTTAATTGTATTTCTTCTTTCTTTAAGTTCTTCATTAAAATCTGGCAGGTTTTACTTTTCTTCTCATTTATTATTGGGGGTACCGGAATAATTCTAATGATTGTAAAAATGCCGGATAATTTAACCTACTACGCCGGGTTGATGCTTGTTTTTTCTGCCGGGTATTTTTTTGTTAAGCTACGATTCATACTAGCAACTTTAGCCGGATGGATTACTCTTTTAATTTTTGTATTTGCTGCTGTCTGGTTTTCAGAAATAAGATCCGAATTGATTATAGCTTACAGCTTTTTTTATCACATCTGTCCAAAACGATAAAATAAAAAGACCCACTTCCCACAGAAAGAATCCATAGGAAGTATCTTTGTTTTTGCGAAGAACAAAGAGAAGGGTCCATGAATAACATAACACTTTTTAGCCAGATATTACAGCAAATCGACAGAAGCATTTTTCACAAGGCAGTTGCCCAATATCAAACCGATAAACATAATAAAGGGATAAACAGTTGGACGCATTTAACAGCAATGCTTTTTTGTCATTTATCAAAGTCGCAATCG
>JAGXSM010000303.1 GCA_018333725.1 Melioribacter sp.
CTTCTATTTCACCATCTTCATATTTAACATTGATAATCTGATTCTTATCGTTAATAAGATTTATTGAACGTACTTCCTCAAAATCGTGATCATCGCCTTCAAGCCAGAAAACCGGAACAAAATGAAATCCCTCAAATTTATCCTTCAAATAAGAAGCAAGTTTTATAGCTGTGATTGATTTGTATATTGTATATAATGGTCCTCCGAACAATCCAAGCTGTTGACCTGTAACAATTGCAATTGTATTGGGTGATTTTAAAGATTCTATGTTGGCCTGAGTCTGCTTGGAGGTTTTTACATCTGAGTATTGAAGCTTAATAGCTTCTGATAACTCATTCCGGTGTGGTCTTTCAAAGTTTGTTAAATTCCTAAAAAGCTCCTGGTATTTTTCCTGATCTCTGAAGTTCCATTTATAAAATTTTCCAACATTTTCAAATTCACTTAGGTAATCGAGAAATAAGTTCTGGTGCCCGGGGATATCTGAAAAATTTAAGTACATTTATGCTCCCGATATTATTATAAATCTATTATTTTTAGATAGTGAATGAAGAAAAGTCCTGTTATTAATTAAACCGCATTGTGAATTTAATAAATTTTTTAATGAGTATAATCCGGTGAAAAAAATAATTACCGGTAATGGAGATAAGATGACAAAGAGCTATATCATTTCTATCGATCTTGGAGGGACAAAGATCCTTTCTGCATTAATCGATTCCAATCATAAAATAATATGTAAGGAAAAAATTCCAACAGATATAATAAACGGAAAGGAAGGGATGATCACCGGTATTGTTGAATCAGTGAAAAAAATTATGAGTGATAATGAAGTATCTGAAAGAGAAATTAAAGCAATTTGTCTGGGAGTTCCGGGAACGGTTGATCCTTATTCGGGATTAATTGCCAATGCACCTAATCTTGGTATAAAAAACTTTAACATAAAGGAAGCTCTTCTTAAATACTTTTCTATTCCGCTTCTTATTGAAAATGACGTTAACCTTGCCGGATTGGGAATTAAGAAATTCGAGTTTGATAAAGAAAGTAATAACATGATGGTAGTATTTGTTGGGACAGGAATAGGTGGAGCGCTTTTCTTCGAAGGGAAGTTATACCGCGGTTCATCTTTTTTTGCCGGAGAAATAGGGCATATGAAAGTGAATAGTAAAGGAAATTTATTAAGCAAAGATAAAAACAACACATTTGAATCTCTGGCAAGCAGAACTGCAATAGTTAGAGATATTAAAAGAGAATTAAATAAAGGGAAGAAAAGTCTGCTTAAAGAATATAAATCACCCGGTAAAATGTTAAAAAGTAAAGGTCTGGCTTATGCAATAAATAAAGGGGATTCACTCGCTATTAAGCATGTTAACAAAGCAGCAGCAACTATTGGAACTGTAATGGGAAGTTTAACTACTTTATTGAATCTGGATACAATTGTTTTAGGAGGTGGAGTTGTTGAAGCGATTGGTGATTTTATGATTCCTAAGGTTCGTAAAGAATTTAAAAAATCTGTCTTGCCAGAACCCGGCAGAGTATTGAAAATTTACAAAACAAAACTTGGTGATGATGCCGCACTGTACGGTGGAATTGCACTTGTAGAGGAATTTTTATCCAAGTAATTATTCTGTCTTACTAAAGAAACTCAGTTCAATTTTTTCTAATTCGTTGCTTATTTCTGTCCACCTGTTGTATTCTTCTTCCAGTAAATACTTTGTCCTATCGTAATCAATATTTTTACTTTTTGATAAAACGGGATTGCCGAAAATTGAAGGATCGGATAATTCTTTTTCAAGATTAATTCTCAGTTCTTCCAGAATTGAAATTTCCTTTTCGCATTTTTCAAGCTGGCTACGAAGATCTCTGGTAAGCGTGAATTTCTGCTGTCTTATTTCAGCTTCAATTCTCTTCTGATCTTTTCGGGTAAACTTATTATTACTTGTTTTTTTATCTGTGTATTTTTCTTCCTGAATCTGAGTCTTTTTGAAAAAGTAATAATCAATACCGCCATAGTAGATTGTTATTCCGCCATCCTTTATTTCTAAGACTTTGCTTGCAATCGGTTTAATAAAATCAATATCGTGCGATACAATTAACATCGTTCCTTGAAATCCGATAAGAGCTTTCTGTAATATCTCCTTGGAAGAAAAGTCGAGATGATTTGTCGGCTCGTCGAGAATAACAAGATTACTTTTGGTTAGGAGTAACCTTGCAAGAGCGAGCCGGCTCTTTTCGCCACCGGATAAGACCTTTACTTTTTTGAATACATCATCTCCAGAAAATAGAAATGAACCTAATATTTTTCTTATCTGTCCGGCAGAAAGCTCTTCATTAATCTCTTCGAGTGTATCAATTAAATCATTTTCGGGATTTAACGAATCGGCAATCTCTTGTTCGTAATAAGAAATTATTGTGTTATTACCATAAACAACCTCACCAGAAGTTGGTTGAATTTTAGAACCGATAATCTTGGCGAGAGTAGTTTTACCAGTTCCGTTCGCACCAACAATAGCAATCTTTTCTCCGCGTTCAATAGACAGGTTGATATTGCTGAATACTTCAAGTTCACCATAAAATTTTGAAATATTTCTTAATTCGATAGGGACAATACCGCTTTTGGGAGGATCAGGAAATTCTATTTCAATCTGTTTTTCCTGTTCAATAAGTTGAACTGTATCCATCTTCTCAAGCATCTTAATACGACTCTGAACTTGCTTAGCCTTGGTATTTTTATAACGGAACCGTTCAATAAATTTTTCCGTTTCCTTAATCTTTTTTTCCTGATTTTTTTGAAGCTCTTTTAACTGAATGTCGCGTTCGGTTTTAAAATTTAAATAGTGCTCGTAATTACCGGGGAAAAAATTAATCTGGTTATTGAATATCTCGAGCGTTTTACTGGTAACACTATTTACAAAGTGGCGGTCGTGGGATACAACAATTATTGAACTGTTCCAGCTTTGTAGAAATTCAATCAGCCATTGCAATGTTTCAATATCAAGGTGATTTGTCGGTTCATCTAATAAAAGGAGATCGTTTTCTGCGAGAAGGATTTTAGCAAGCTGCATTCTCATCTGCCATCCGCCAGAGAACTCCTCGGTCTTTCTCAACAAATCCCTTTCTTTAAATCCTAATCCGTTGCAAACTTTTTCAATTCGAGATTCAACGCTGTAAAAATCGAGTTCATCTTTTCTATGGTGAAGTGAACCTAATGCGTTTAATAATTCCTCTCTATCTTCATGATCAAGTAAAGGAGAATTCAACTGGTGAATAATTTCATTTTCTCTTTCGATTAGAGATTCAACTTCGGGTATTGCAGATTTTACTTCTTCTAAAACGGATTTACCTTTAAAGCCTATAATTTCCTGTGGAAGGTAGCCGATTCTTAATCCCTTCTGTTTAATTATTTGACCTTCTTCGGGTCGTTCTAAATCGACTAATAATTTTAGAAAAGTAGATTTACCTTTACCATTTGAACCGACAAGTGCAATTTTATCGTTACGGTGCAGCTTAATATTTACATTCTCAAATAAGTTTTCGCCGGTAAATTGTATTGATAAATTTTTAATGTCGATCATATAAAGAAATAATTTACTTTCTTATTACAGCAACTTTGGATGTTGCAACATTATTTGCCTCTTCATCATAGGCAACAATAACGTAGACCCCTGATGATACATATCTACCGTTCAAATCTTTAAGATCCCAGAAAGCAATTTTTCCACCGGGAGAAATAAAATCGCGAATTAAATTACCAGAAATATCAAAAACCTTAATCCGGCTATTTTTTATTAATCCGTCAATAGTTATCTGGTTTTCTTCATTTCCAGTAATTACAATAGGGTTGGGATAAACAAACAATTCATTAAAACTTTCTACCGGTTTCATTGAATATGTTTGAAGTTCTGCTAAACCATAGTCTGTGCCAATATAAACCTTACCGAGTTTCTCATCAACGGCTATACTTCTAATTTCATCGTTGGGAATGGGACTATTTTTAGAATCGTAAAAAGCGAGTAGTGTTATACCATCACTCGATATTACTGCAACACCTTGTTTGGTACCGATCCATTTCTGATCGAGCGCATCAATTGCAATACATGTAACACTCTGGTTCTTAAGCGAAGGTGCAAAATTACTTCTTAATGTTGAAAGCGGCTTTGAAGGATCTGTTATAACATTTATTCCGGCGCTCGTACCAATCCAGAGATAACCTCTCTTATCAATTGCCAGTGAAGTAAGTACATCGCTAAAGAGTCCGTCACTCTGTCTTATACCTCCTTGTGTGTCATCGTTTAGATTGGTATAAGTTTCTTTTTCATTATAATAATAGAGACCCCGGTTACCTTCCATTACAACAAACCACTTTGTGCCATTCTGATCGATAACCATTTTATCCAGAACATCAAATTCGGATAGGTAAGGATTTGTCATAGAAAAATGATACCACTTTTTATCTGGTGTAAGGACACTTAATTGTTTACGTGCTGCCGATTGATGATTTGCAATCCATATATTTTTCTTTGAGTCAACTTTAATATCGGCGATAGCTAAGAAATTATTGTTAATGGGTATTCCAACCAATTCGCTGTTGCTGGCAGTATAAACTTCTAATTGTCCGTTCTTAAAAATTGCAAAACCATAACCCCAGTTTGATAAATATACAGAATTGTCATCTGCCGCAAAGACATTATGATATGCATTAGAAGGTAATTGTGGAGAGCTTTCTCTACTATATCTTTTCCAGCTCTTCCTATCAAATTCAAGAAATCCAATTCCAAACAGGTCCTTTCCTGTTCCGACATATAAATTACTGTTACCGGCAACAGAAAGATTCATAAACAAGTTACTGAAGGGACCTTGAGGCGCTAAATATTTGGTAACGTTGTTTTTTATTTCTATCAATCCGTTGTTGGAGGAAATGTAATAAACTTTATTTTCTGTAACAGAAATTGATGTTAATGATATAGATTGGTTCTCGAATAATTGATTTGTCTGCGAGCCATTGTATTCGATTAATTTTTTATCAGTAATTGCCAAAAGCGAAGTTCCTGATATAGAAATGTCTTTTATAATATTTCCTTGAAGAATGAAAGGTTGCCATGAATTATTCTGGAATCGATAAATACCATCATTTGTACCTAAAACAATTTGATTGTTATACAAAAGAATCTTTGATGCAGTTAAAACAGAAATGTTCGATGAGAATGAATATGAATTCCAGGATTCGGGCGCGGATAAATTAGTTGAACCCGGTTTCTGGATTGCAACTCCATTTTCCGTAATTGAGTAAACTAATCCCGATCTAAAAGTATTGAGAACTCTTGATTCTGTTGGAAATGAACCGAGTTTCAAAAATGTATCGTAAAAAGTAAGATTGTTAGTATTGATTAATGTTAACCCGAAATCAGTAGAAACGAAAGCAGTATCATTGGAAAAATAGAAGTCGTTAATTTTCTTACGGAGTTTACTGGACTTATATATATCCAGGATATTAGAGATGGAATTGCTGGACTGATTATATACAATTATATAACCTTCCTGGGATCCGAACCAAATTTTATTCTGTTTATCTACACCAATTGCAGTTAATGTCTGTGTAATTAATCCATTGGCTTTATTCAAAACGAAAAATGAAGTATCGGCAGATGGATTAAGTCTGAAAGCACCACCATTAGAAACAGTCCAGACTCCGTTTGTAGTAGTAATTGCTTTCTTAATATCCTTCATATTAGCATGAATTTTCCAATCGCCAATATTCTGAAATTTGGCAGATGTGTAGAATAAAACAAATAAGATTACCAGCTTCAACTTACTCATTATTTCCCCGCAAATTTTAGGTTATTTAATAAAGTAGTTAGGCAAATTTAGTATTTTCTTTTTGAACTAAAAGTGTAATAATTAACGAAATAAAAAAAAGGTAGAATTTTAATTCATGCGCTATTCTTATGAAGCATGTTTCTCATTGCTTCGAGGTTATTTGGTGAGATTAAATATTTACCTAAACTATTGCCGTCTTCCTTTTTACCGCCGTGGAAATCTGAACCGCCGGCTTCAAGTAAACAGTACTGGTTTACAATTCCCCTGTAAAAATTAATTTGATTTTCGGAATGACCCGGGTGAATTACTTCGATACCATCAATACCGGCTTTTATCAAATCGGTTAGAATTGATTCTTTCATATAACCCGGATGAGCAATAAATGAGAGTCCGCCAGCATCACTTATCAGTTTTGTTGCACTCTGAGGAGATACATGAATTTTGCGTTCAAATGCAGGGCCATAATCGCCAATATATTTTTCAAACGCTTCATAATAATTGTTTATTAATCCCAAGTTAACCATTGCATAAGCAATATGCGGTCGTCCTATCGCGGAGTTTTGAGCATGGTCAATTACATCATCAATAGTAATTGAAAAACCAAGGTTGCGTAATTTTTGAACAATCCTTTTTGCACGGTAAAGTCTTTCATCTCTGAAAAAGCTTAAATACTTCTGTAACTCATCGTTGTCAATATCAATAAAATAGGCAAGCAGATGAATCTCTTTTTCGTCAAGGTCAGTGCTAATTTCAAGTCCGGGAATAACCTCGATGCCAATTTCTTTGCCAACTGCCATCGCTTCCTTAAGCCCGTTTACACTATCATGATCGGTAATACTTATTACATCAAGTCCCACTTCTTTTGCTTTTAGTACTAACTCGGTAGGGGAGAATGCACCATCCGAATAAGTAGTGTGCATATGGAGATCAATTTTCATCGACATAATCAGCTGAATAATTCCTTGAATTTTTCGTAATCGGTTATTCTAAGTTTGTTGCCGTCCAGTTCAACCAATCCTTTTTTAGCAAATGAGTGGATGGTTCTTGAAATAGTTTCCCTAGAAGTTCCCGCCATATTAGCTAAATCCTGTTGAAGGGGAAGTTTTTCAATTTCAACTTTACCCTGTTTAATTCTGCCTACATCATCAGCTAATTGAAGAAGAACGGTTGCAACTTTACCTTCGGCATCCTTAAGAGAAAGGGCTTTAATTTTTGCATCGGCAGAACGCAATCTTTTTGTAAGCTCTTGCAGTAATGAAATTGCAACTTCCGGATATTCCTTAAGAAGATTTATAAAATCGTTACGCTGAATTAGGAATAACTCTGTATCTTCAGTAGCAACAACAGTAGCCGATCGGGTTTGACCATCAAGAATAGCCATCTCGCCGAAAAAATCGCTCTCGGATAAAATTGTTAAAATAACTTCTCTGCCATCCCCGCTTGTTCTTGCAACTTTAACTTTACCTGTAACAATAACAAAAAGTGCAGTACCGACTTCATCTTCCATGAGTATTACATCATTCTTAAGATAATTTTTTCTTGTTCCTATCTTTTCAATCCTCTCGATTGTTTCCATAGGTATATTAGAAAAAATTGGAACATAAGCCAAAAATTCTGATGAGGGCATCTTAACCTCTAATAAATTTTCTCTTAATAAAATAAAGGAATGTTCTAATGCAAGATAAACTTTTCCAATTAAAGGGACAATGGTTTAATTTTTTATAACACTCAATCATTTCAAATTGATACTTCATGGTCGAATTTTTATATTTGCGGACAGAATTCTCAATAAAATAGAATTGGAGGAAAAAGAAATGGCAGTAAAAGTAGGAATCAACGGATTTGGTAGAATAGGCAGATTAGTTTTCAGCGCTCTCGTTAATAAAGGTCACTTTGGAAAGGAAGTTGACGTTGTTGCAGTTGTTGATGTAAGTACAGACGCTAAGTATTTTGCTTATCAGTTAAAATATGATTCAGTTCATGGAAAATTTAATGGAACAATCGGAAGTGAAAAGAGTAATCCTTCTCTTGAAGCCGACGATGTATTGATTGTAAATGGTAAAAAGATTAAATGTGTACTCGCACAAAAAGATCCTTCACAATTACCATGGAAAGAATTAGGTGTTGATATTGTAATTGAAGCTACAGGATTATTTAACGATAGTGAAAAAGCAAAAGGACATTTAACAGCAGGTGCTAAGAAAGTATTACTTACAGCTCCGGGCAAAGGTGATGTTAAAACAATAGTAATGGGCGTTAATGATAATGAATACGATCCGGCAAAACATAATATTATTTCGAATGCATCATGTACAACCAATTGTTTGGCTCCGGTTGTTTACGTGTTGCTTAAAGAAGGTATCGGTATTGAAACAGGATTGATGACAACAATTCACGCTTATACAGCTACTCAAAAGACAGTTGATGGACCATCAAAGAAAGATTGGAGAGGCGGAAGAGCCGCTGCAATAAATATTATTCCATCAACGACCGGTGCTGCAAAAGCAGTTGGCGAAGTAATGCCGGAAGTTAAAGGTAAGTTAACTGGTATGTCATTTAGAATTCCTGTTGCAGATGTTTCAGTTGTTGATTTAACTTTCAGATCAGCTAAAGACACTTCCATCCAGGAAATTGATGACCTTTTGAAAAAAGCTTCTGAAACTTACCTGAAAGGAATTTTAGGATACTCGAATGAAGAATTAGTATCAACAGATTTCATACATGATGACAGATCTTCTATTTATGATTCATTGGCAACAGTGCAGAATAATTTAAAGGGTGAAAAGAGGTTCTTTAAAATAGTTTCCTGGTATGATAATGAATGGGGATATTCTTGCCGCGTTGTTGATCTGTTATTAAAGATAATTAAGTAGTTCTCAAGATTATTTGCTAAGACGCAGATTCTTATTGAGACTGCGTCTTTTTTTATATCATATTTGAATGATTACGGAGGAATAAAATGAAAAAATTAAGTATCGACAAAGTTGACCTTAAAAGTAAAAGAGTATTAGTACGTGTCGATTTTAATGTTCCGCTAGATGAAAATCTGAAAATTACAGATGATATCAGAATTACATCGGCACTGCCAACAATCAAAAAAATTATTGATAACGGCGGACGAACAATTTTAATGAGTCACCTCGGAAGACCGAAGGGTGGTCCAAATCCTAAATACAGTTTGAAACCGGTTGCAGTTAGATTGGGTGAATTATTACAGATGGATGTTAAATTTGCCCCGGATTGTATTGGTGATCAGGTAAAAGCCATTGTAAATTCCTTAAAGGACGGCGAAGTTCTTCTTCTTGAAAATCTTAGATTTCATGCTCAGGAAGAAAAGAACGATCCTGAATTTGCAAAACAGCTTGCTGAACTTGGCGATGTATATATAAACGATGCATTCGGATCTGCACACCGTGCTCATGCTTCTACAGAAGGTGTAACAAAATTTATTAAAACATGTGCATCAGGATATTTGATGCAGAAGGAACTCGATTATCTTGGCAGTGCTGTTGCAAATCCTGTTAGACCTTTTACTGCAATATTAGGCGGCTCAAAAATTTCCGGTAAAATTGATGTGATTGAAAATCTGCTTCCGAAAGTAGATTATTTATTGATTGGCGGCGGAATGGCTTATACATTTTATAAAGCTATGGGTTACGAAATAGGAACATCTCTACTTGAAGCAGAAAAACTTGATCTTGCAAAAGAAGTTCTCGAAAAATTCAAGAATTCCAATGCTAAGGTTTTACTACCAAAGGATAATGTTGTTGCCGCAGAATTTAAGAACGAATCTCCTTCAACGGTAGTTGATGCTGATAAAATTCCATCGGATAAAATGGGGCTGGATATCGGTCCAAAAACTATTGAAGAATTTAGAAATGTTATACTATCCAGCAAAACAATTGTCTGGAACGGTCCGCTCGGTGTATTCGAGTTTGATAATTTTGCAGCCGGTACAAATGAAATTGCACAAGCACTTGCTGAAGCAACTTCTAAAGGTGCAGTTACAATAATTGGAGGCGGTGATTCTGCTGCTGCCATTAGCAAAGCTGGTCTTGATGATAAAGTATCCCATGTTTCTACAGGTGGTGGTGCATCACTTGAATTTTTGGAAGGGAAAGTTCTGCCCGGTGTTGCTGCATTGAACGACGATAATTAAATCCAAAGAAATTGAGCAGGATCGTATAATAAAATTTTCTTGATCCTGCTCTTAATCTTAATCGATTTTAGGTATCCCTTTCAATTAATTGTAAAATGATTTAATTTTCCAACCAACAATCTACAACAGGCAACTTAATGGGTTACGATTCAAGAGATTATTACAGACCATCGGGATTTGGTGGTTTTACTTTTTTCCCGCCGGTAATAAAGAATTTATTAATTATAAATGTTGGTGTTTTTGTACTCCAGCTTATATTCGATAACTTGATGTTTGGTGGAGTTCCGGGATGGTATTTTCTAAACAAATATTTTGCTCTTAACCCGCTAACCGGATTTGATGTATTTGGTAAACCATTCAATTTCCAGATTTGGCAAATTATTACTTATCAATTCATGCATGCGGATTTTATGCATATCCTTTTTAACATGTTTATGCTCTGGATGTTTGGAATAGAAATAGAATATATAATGGGAAGCAGAAAATTTTTACTTTATTATCTCCTCTGCGGAATAGGGGCAGGTCTTTTACATGTTCTGTTCTCTCCGGTTTTATCGGATACGCTTGCTTATACAATAGGTGCTTCGGGTGCTGTATTCGGAGTTATGATTGCCTTTGCTATGTTTTTCCCTGATCGATATATATTTATCTATTTCTTAATTCCGATTAAAGCAAAGTACCTTATCGCAATTTTAGTTGTTTTCGAATTTCTATCAGTAAATGAACCTTCGGTTGTTGCACACTTAGCTCATATCGGCGGCGCTCTTACAGGATTTATCTTCCTGTTGCTGGATAAGAGAAATAATTTCAGTTTTAAAACATTCCTAAATACTTTTAAAAAATCAAAATCATTTGATTCTTACGGAGGATTTCGCAATTCACGTTTTTCAAGACCAAAGAATGATGATGAAATTGAAGATGCAAAATTCTACGATATGAATAATTCGAAAAAGGATGAGATAATTGTAACCCAGGAGGAAATTGATAGAATACTCGATAAAATTAGCCAAAGCGGATATCAAAATTTAACCGAACGTGAAAAGAAAATTTTATTTGAAGCAAGTAAGAAAAAGTAAATCTGCACTCTTTATTTTTTTTCTGTTGATAATTTTTGCCTGTTCACAGAAAAAAATAAATGAAGAAACAGCAATTAAAGTTTACGTTGAGAATATTATTGTTGAAGAAAAATATTCGAGCGCCCCTGATTCAATAAAATATTACAAGAATAAAGTTTTTGCAAAATACAATACTACTGAAGAGGGATTTAGAGAATTTTTGCTGAGTCTGGATAATAATACCGAAAGGTGGAACAATTTTTTTAGAAAAGCAGATACATACCTTATTGAATTAAAGACTAACAGGGTTATCGATTAGTTTTCCTTCTTGCAAGTGCAATTCTTAATAACGAATAACTAATTTTATTATTTAATGCCTCCTTCAATTTCTTGATATCGGTTATTCCTTCAATAATTTTTAAATTTATTTCAGATAACTGATTTTTATCATAAAGGTAATCAACTTCCAAATCGGGAATCGCGGCTAATAATGATTCTATCTGCAAAGATAAAAGTGTATCCGAGAGCTTGGTTAATTTACAAATGTCTTCAAGTGAATATCTCTTCCTAATCAGTTCAAGAGTAGGCAGAATATTTTCGGGTAGTTTCTTCCTCCTTATCATTTCTTTAAGAGAGGAATCGGACTGGCTTTCTTTGATTGTCGCTAAGATCTGCTCGCCGATTTTATTAAACATCCTCTGATTAAATCCTTCAATCTCCAGTAGCTCCGATATTGTTGCCGGTCTTTTATTTACAATCCTGAGTAATATTTCATCTGCACAGATTAATTGAGCCGGCTGATTATATTTTGATGATGCTTCTTTTCTAATCTGCCTTAACATGTTAAATAACTGAAGCTCATTCTCAAAGTCTAAGTTGGATTTACCCGGAATATCGGTTTCAAAAGGTTCTATAACGGCTAACTCGATTAATCCTTTTTTGGAAAATATTTTTTTCTCTTCTTTTAATTTGGTGATAACATTTTCAATCTCTTTCTTTGAGAAGTGTTTGCATGATCCGAAAGCAGTAAGGTGGTTGTAATCAGTTGATTTGCCGGATATAATACTAATCATTGTACTTTTTGAATAAGTGATATTTGATTCTTTCAATAAATCGATTATGTGCTGCTCAATAAATTCTGAATGATTACCGTGTAAGAAAGTACCGGTACAGATATCACATTTACCGCATTTATAATCATCATCTATTTGTCCAAAGTATTCCAGAATATATTTGAATCTGCATTTGTTTGTATCAATAAATTGAATCATCAACTCGAGCTTTTTGCGGCTATTTTCTACAAGATTTTTTGTCCTTTCGTAATTCAGTTTTAAATCATCAATTTTAATCCTGGTTCCAATCAATTTGACTGCCGGAAAAATAGAAGGACTATCATACTTAATAATACCGGATAAACTTAATGTTGTTAAAATCCCGATTATACTCTCGATACTTTCATCAAGTAAATTTGAGAGGCGCGATAAATCTAAAAAAGTTCGCGATGCAAAAAACGTACTTCCATATTCACGTGTCAAAATAAGAAGCAAATCCTTTGCATCGTTATTCTCTAACTTCTTGATATAGTTCAGTAAATATTTCGGTTCGAAAAGTGACTGAACACTATGCTTCTTATTACCTACCGACTGTAACAGGTAACCGGAATCGGAAAGAATTTTTATTGATGAATCCATCAGTCCTTTTGTAACACCTTTTGATTCCAGAAAAGAACTCAAATTGTTGTCAAGTGGAATCTCTTTAATATAACTGTTCCACAGTGCAATTGATGAGTAATCGCAAATAGCATTATATACAATTTCAATTTGTTCTCTTGCCGGATAGGAATTATTAATAAAATATTCCTGAATCATTCTATCGTTGTCATCATACAGAAGGTAAACATTAGAGTCGGAGCCATCGCGTCCAGCTCGTCCTATCTCCTGGTAATAATTCTCTATATTAGCGGGTAATTGATAATGGATAAGTGTTCGAATATCACTTTTATCAATTCCCATTCCGAAAGCATTTGTAGCTACAATTAATTTTACACGGTTCTTTTGAAAATCATCCTGAATAATTTTCCTTAGTTCGGATGCAATGCCGGCATGATAATAAACAGCATCTATTCCTTTTAATCTAAGAAATTCAGTTACTTCCTCGGATGCTTTTCTTGTGGCTGTATAAATTATTCCCGGTAATTGATTCTGTTTAATTAGGTCGTAAATCTTTTCTTTTTTGTTTTTTGTCTTTATTACATTCAGACTAAGATTCTCTCTCTCAAATCCCTTAATAAATATTTCAGGTTCATTCATTCCAAGTTGAGCAATAATGTCATCCCTTACATCTAAAGTTGCAGTTGCTGTAAAAGCAGAGATCGATTTAAAACCAATTAAATCTGCAAAGGATTTTATTTTTCTGTAACTCGGTCTGAAACTATGACCCCATTCGCTAATGCAATGAGCTTCATCTACAAAAAGATAAGCCGGTTTTAAGTTTTTAATCGACTCGCAGAATTGAATATTGTTTAATTTTTCGGGCGAGACATATAATAGCTTTAATTTACCGTTTGCAATTTCACCTAAAATATTAACGGTCTCTCTGTAGTCTAAAGTACTGTTAATAAATGCTGCAACTTTTTGATTTGCGTTAATCGAATCAACCTGATCTTTCATTAATGCAATTAACGGTGATATAACCACACTGAATGAATTGGAGATTAAAGCCGGTATCTGGTAACAAATCGATTTACCGCCCCCGGTTGGTAAAACCGCCAATACATTTTTCCCGCTCATAATTGAGGTGATAATTTCTTCCTGTCCCGGACGGAATTCATTATATCCAAAAAAACTTTTTAATATATCCTGTGAGGTCAATTATTTTAGTCCGACTTTTTGAATCAATTAATTCTCCGCGTCAAAAAATATAAATAGTAAACTAAATTTGCTTAAATGCTTATAGACATACAGCAAGAATACAGAAATTATCTGTGTAGAAAGAGGTTTCTTGTGAATTAGTTGAATCCCATTCTCAAATATGGCTTTTATTATTACTATTTATAGTAATTTTACTGCACAATATTTTTGAAAATAGCCTTAAACAGGTTTTTAGTTGTGGTATAATATTTGTCCTATTCAATGATTCTATACACGGATTTAGATATTTTTACAAACAGAAAAAATTAAATAAAGAAATAGAGAGAAAAAAATGCCGGAAGAAAAATTAAAATTGGAAGATTTGCTTGGAAGTGTTCAAAGAGTAGATGAAACAGAGCGGATTGATTACGTAGCTATTATTGGCGGCGGTTTAATGGGACAGGGGATTGCTCAAACCATAGCATCTGCTGGACTTGATGTTCTAATAGTTGAGGTGGATGAGGAGCATATAAATAGGTCCCAGGAAAATTTAAGTGTAAGTATGGAAAGAGAAATTTCGAGATGGTCTATGACACAGAGCGAAATGAAATCTATACTGAGCCGGATTAAATGGACGGTGGAAATTGCTGACGTAGTTGAATGCGAACTAATAATTGAAGCTGTTGATGAGAATTATGACTTGAAAATGCAAATCTTTAAGTCGCTGGATAAAATCGCACGACCTAATACAATTTTTATCTCCAATACTTCTACACTGAGTCTTACAAAAATTGCCGAGGTTACAAATCGTAAAGACAAAATTATCGGTATGCATTTTCTAAATCCTGTTCCTAAAGTTCCTCTCGTAGAACTTGTAAGAGCGCTTGAAACATCCGATAAGACTGTTGAAATAATTAAGAAATTTGCTTCAAAGATCGGCAAGAAAGCTATACCTGTTTATGAATATCCCGGATTTGTTACTACGCGTGCAATTGTTCCGTTATTAAATGAAGCGATGCATATTCTATTAGAGGGTATTGCTACGGCAGAAGATATTGATTCGGCAATGAAATTAGGTTATAATTTTAAAACCGGTCCTCTTGAAATGGCAGATTCAATGGGATTGGATGAAGTTCTTGCATGGATGCAAACATTATGGGATACACTCGGTGAACCGCGATATAGACCAAGCCCAATCCTTCGTAAGCTTGTTCGTGAAAGAAAGCTTGGTAAGAAAACCGGGGAAGGATTTTTTAAGTATGATGCTGATGGAACAATAATTCATTAAAAGTTCAGGAAGAAATGAAAGTCTTAGTATTGAATTGCGGAAGTTCGTCAATTAAATATCAGTTTATTGATACGGTTACAAAGGAAGCTCTTGCTAAAGGTATGGTTGAAAGAATCGGAATGTCGAGCGCTGTATTAACTCATCAGCCGCTCGATAAAGAAAAAATAAAAATTGTCGGCGAAATTTTAGATCATTCAATTGCCATTGAATATGTGATTGCTGTTCTCCTTAGTCCTAACCATGGTGTTATAAAAGACAAGAGTGAAATTGATGCGGTAGGTCATCGTGTTGTTCACGGTGGCGAAACATTTTCAGGTTCTGTTCTGATTACAGATCAGGTGATGAAAGCGTTGAAAGATAATATTGAACTTGCACCGCTTCATAATCCGCCTAACATTAAAGGTATTCAGGCAACAAAGGAACATTTGCCCAATACTCCACAGGTGGGAGTTTTCGATACATCATTCCACGTAAAGATGCCGCCTCATGCATTCCTTTATGGAATTCCATACGAACTGTATAAAAAGTATAAAATACGCCGTTATGGATTTCACGGTACATCACATCGGTACGTATCAAAACGCGCATCAGTTATGCTTGATCGCCCATACGAAGAATTAAAAATTATCACTGCACATCTGGGTAACGGTTGCAGTATGGCTGCAGTTGATAGCGGACACTCGATCGATACTACTATGGGCTTCACTCCATTGGAAGGTTTAATAATGGGAACAAGAAGCGGTGATATGGATCCCTCTGTTATTCTCTATATAATGGCTAAAGAAGGATTGTCTTTATCAGAAGCAAATACATTATTAAATAAACATAGCGGATTAATTGGAATAAGCGGTGAAAGCAGCGATATGAGGGAAATTGAAGAAGCTGTTGCAGAAGGAAATAAAAAAGCTAAATATGCTTTCGATGTTTTTACTTATAGAATTAAAAAATATATCGGAAGTTACACTGCTGCTATGGGTGGGTTGGATGCCCTTGTATTTACCGGTGGAATTGGCGAGAATTCTGTAAAAGTTAGACTGGATGTTTGTACTAATATGGAATTCCTTGGGATCAAAATTGATCAATCAAAAAATGAAAATGTAAAAGGTGAAACAGAAATTTCTACACCTGATTCTAAAGTAAAAGTATTGAGAATCCCGACAAATGAAGAACTTGTTATTGCGTTAGATACACAACAGATTGTAGGCGAGGAGCTTTCTTCACTAAAAGCCGCAAGCTCTAACTAAATCAAAACTTAATTTCGGAATGCCGGCTTGTACCGGCATTTTTTTTATCGTATAAAATCTTATTTTATATCACTCATTTAATCTGAAAAATAATTATGGACTTTAATTTATTCTTACTCACATTTATTCCGCTATTTGTTGCAATCGATATTATCGGAACAACACCAGTTTTTCTTGGATTTACAGAAGGGATCTCTCATTTTCAAAGAAGAAAACTAATTTATGAAGCTTGTCTTACTGCTTTTATAGTTGCACTTGGTTTTCTGTTTGCCGGTAAAGCTGTGTTAAGATTTCTTGGAATAACAATTAACGATTTTAGAATAGCGGGTGGACTTGTTCTCCTTATTCTTAGTATCAACGATATTTTATCGTCATCGGAAAACCGCAGAAACCCACATACAAATATTGGTATCGTTCCGCTTGGTATCCCTTTGATAATGGGTCCCGCTGCGTTAACCACTATTTTAATTCTTAACGATAAATACGGCTTTTTACCAACTATTACTGCAATGCTGGCAAATTTTATAATAATCGTCTTAATTCTTGTAAATGCTAAATGGATAACCAAAGCTTTAGGAGAAGGTGGATCGAAAGCATTCGCTAAAATTGCTTCTCTCTTTCTGGCTGCTTATGCTGTAATGATGATAAGAGAGGGAATTACTAATGTAATAAACTTGCTTTGAGGTGAATTATGGAACTACATCTTAAAGGTAAAACTGTTTTAGTAACAGCTGCAAGCCTGGGAATTGGAAGAGCAACAGCAGAACTGTTTATAAAAGAAGGTTGTAAAGTTGCTATCTGTTCAAGAAATAAAGAAAATCTTATTAAAGCAGCTCAGGAAATTAAATCGCTTTATTCACAGGAGCCGCTGTGGATTGTCTGCGATATTGACAAAATAGCCGATATTGAAAATACTGTTAATGTAGTAACAAAAAATTATGGTGATATTGATATACTTGTAAATAATTGCGGCGGTCCTATACCGGGTTTTTTTGAAGATTTATCCGATAATAACTGGCAGGATGCTTTTGATCAGATTTTAATGAGTGCAATTAGATTCGCCAAATTAGTTCTGCCGGGCATGAAATCTAAAAACTGGGGAAGGATAATCAATATTACATCATTATCAGTAAAACAACCTGTTGATAATCTTATCCTTTCGAATTCACTTAGAAGTGCTGTAACTGCATGGGCTAAGACAATAAGTAACCAGGTGGGTAAGTACAATATTACGGTTAATAATGTAGCGCCGGGTTATACACTAACTGCCCGGTTGTATGAACTTGCAGTTAACAGAGCAAAACTAAGCGGTGATTCGCATGAACATGTTCTAGCCTCTATGGCTAATGATGTCCCGATGAAAAGATTAGCACGCCCCGATGAAGTCGGTTCATTGATTGTCTATCTTGCATCCGAACAAGCTGGTTTTATTACAGGTTCTACTATAGCGGTTGATGGTGGTGTCATTAAAGGAACTACATAATTGATAATTGTGAAGTTAAATGTATAATTAATTCTGAACTCTGAGTTATCAATTCTGAGTTCTCTTTCCTCCCAACAGAGGACATTATGAAAAAAGAAATAGAATTAGTAATCCCGCCCAAATTTATTAACGATTACAACTATCTTCATTCTTCCTCAGCCCAAAAGTTACAGTTAGCTGATGAAGAAATTTCCTCGGTTCAAACAATCCGCAGATCTGTTGACGCAAGAAGTAAAAATCCGGTTTATCGTGTAAAGGTAATTGTCTATGTAAATGAAAAACCAAAGGATATTTACAATAGAATTGAATTCAAACCGGTTAACTCTGACAAAAAAATAATTATTGTTGGATTCGGTCCGGCGGGTATGTTTGCAGCTATGCGATTAATAGAACTTGGAAATAAACCGGTAATTCTTGAAAGAGGTAAAGATGTACAATCACGACGGAGAGATTTGCGCTCAATTCAACAGGAAGGAATTGTCAACCCCGATTCAAATTATTGCTTTGGCGAGGGTGGAGCCGGGACTTACAGCGACGGTAAACTTTATACACGCTCTACAAAACGAGGTGATGTAAATAGAATTCTTTCACTACTTGTTCAGCATGGAGCTCAACAGGAAATATTAATTGATTCTCATCCGCATATCGGCTCTAATAAGCTCCCTAAAATTGTTGCTTCAATTCGCGAAACTGTTCTTAATTGTGGTGGCGAAATTCACTTCAATTCAAAAGTGACGGATCTTGTAATTTCTAATAATTCTCTACGTGGCGTAATTATAAATAGTAATCAGGAAATCCTTGCCGATGCTGTGATTCTTGCTGTAGGTCATTCTGCACGCGATATTTATTATCTACTTAACAAGAGAAATATAAAACTTGAAGCCAAACCATTTGCAATGGGTGTACGTATAGAACATCCGCAATCGTTGATTGATGAAATTCAATATCATACAAAAATACGCGATATAAATCTACCCGCATCAAGTTATAACCTTGCTTGTCAGGTTGATGATAAAGGAGTTTATTCGTTTTGTATGTGTCCGGGCGGAATTATAATTCCGGCATCAACATCACCCGGTGAACTTGTGTTAAACGGGATGAGTGTATCAAGACGCGATTCACCTTTTGCTAACTCAGGACTGGTAGTATCAGTCGATGAGAAAGATTGGAGTGATTATAAAAGTTATGGTGTATTTGCCGGATTGGAATATCAGAAACATGTTGAAAAAATTGCTTTCGAAGCTGGTGGTAAAACACAACAAGCACCCGCACAAAGAATAACTGATTTTATTGATGGTAAGTTATCTAATTCATTACCAGATACATCTTATATCCCGGGAACGATCAGTTCACCTTTACATGAATTATTACCGCATAATATTGTCACTGGATTGAAAAAATCATTTTTGCAATTCAATAACAAAATGAAGGGATACTTAACTGAAGAAGCGCAAATTCTTGCCGCTGAAACCAGAACAAGCTCACCGATAAGAATTCCCCGGGGCAACAGCACACTAATGCACATCGAATTGAAAGGACTCTTCCCGGGTGGAGAAGGTGCCGGTTATGCTGGTGGAATCGTTTCTGCAGCGATTGATGGTGAAAGATGCGCCGATGCTGCAGTAAAATATTTATTCCAATGAGTGGATATTATATCATGAGCAAGAGAAGGATGAAGAGCAAGATCATGAGCAAGAATTATTTTAAGTAGTTGTAAATTCAGAATTATTCTTTTACACGTTCAACATACTCACCGGATCGTGTATCAATCTTAAGTAAGTCTCCTTCGTTTACAAAGAGAGGAACGTTAACTGTAGCACCGGTTTCAAGTTTTGCCGGCTTTAATGTATTTGTGGCAGTATCTCCTTTAATTCCCGGTTCAGTGTAGGTTACTCTCAAGTTTATAAATAATGGTAGTTCAACTGCAACTATTTGAGTTCCATCGAGAAGCAGATCGATATTGGTATTTTCTTTAAGAAACTGCTGGCCGTCACCAATTAATTGAGGTGAAATATTTATTTGCTCGTAAGTTTCATTGTGCATTAATACAAAATCGGCGCCGTCGCGGTAAAGGTATTGATACTGATGCCTTTCAACGCGTACATCATCAACAGCTTCACCAGAACGGAACCTGTTTTCAACAACTTTTCCCGTCTTCATATTTTTCAATTTTGTTCTTACGAATGCCCGCCAGTTTCCCGGATTAACATGTTGAAACTCTACTATTGTCCACAATTCATTATTCCATCTTAAAACCATTCCGGTTCTGAAATCGGAAGTTGTTGCCATAAAAATTCTCCATAATTTCTAATTTTGCGGCGTAAAAATAATAATAAGGTTGGATTTATACTATTACTTCAATTAACCTTAAAGCCGTTTTCGGTTAATACCTTTTTTGCATTCTTCGATATTAATTCACTTTCGAATGCAATTCTGAATGTTCCGCCGGTCCCTTCGCGAACTTTCAATAGTTCAAGATCCTTGATATTAATTTCTTTCTCGTATAAAAGTGAAGTTAACTTTGCAAGTACACCTGGTTCATCTTTTACATAAACAAAAACATCGAAGAGGGAATTAATAAATCCTTTTGTGTTCCGTGGTATCTCATCACGTTTAATTCTGGCGCTTTCGAACTTATTCTGTGTTGAATCAGAATCACCGGAAGAGATAATTTTTTTCATGCTCTGCAGATCATTAATAAAATTATCGATTGCATAAACAATATTTTTTTTGTTATATCCGAAAACAGATTTCCATATTTCAAAATCACTTGATGCGATTCTTGTCATATCCCTGAAACCGCCGGCTGCAAAATCGAAAAAGTTGATATCGTTCTCTTTCAAACTTGCTGAGTTGATTAATGATACCGCAATTAATTGAGGAAGATGACTTACCGATGCTACAACAATATCATGCACTTTAGAATTGAGGAAAGTTATCCGTGCCCCTAACAGGTTTATTATATCTAACAGCTGGTTTATTTTCTGATTCTTTGATTCGGTATCACATAAAATGTAAACCGCATTCTCAAATAATGTGGGATCCGAATTATTATATCCGCTTACTTCTTTACCTGTCATGGGGTGGCCGCCGACGTAAATACCATTTGAATCAGAACGATTCCACAATTCCTGAAAAGGTGATTTAACGCCGCATACATCCGTAATAATCTGATCCTTCTTTAACAGCGGGATTAACTTTTCAAATACTCTTAAAGATTCATCAACAGGAAGGCATAGAAAAATTATATTGCTTTCAATCGACTGCTCAACACTATCTAATTTGCGGTCAATTACACTTTCTGAATATGCTGCGTTAAGTACTTCCTGTTTATCGAATGCGCTTATAATAATATTGCCAGACTGCTTGAGTGCCTTAGCAATTGAGCCGCCCATTAATCCTAAACCAATTATTGAAATGCTCGCAACCAATTACAATTCCCTTCCAATTGCATTAGCTATAAGTCTAAGTTCATCTACAAGTTTAGTAAATGAATTGGGGAGAAGAGCTTGCGGTCCATCGGAAAGAGCGTTTTCAGGGTCGTCGTGAATTTCTATCATCAATCCATCTGCACCGGCAGCAACAGCAGCACGAGCCATCGGCGGAACCTGATCCCTTAATCCGGTTGCATGCGATGGGTCGCCGATTATGGGGAGGTGGCTTTTTTTATGAACCACCGGAATAGCAGAAAGATCGAAAGTATTGCGCGTGTATTGTTCAAATGTTCTTATGCCGCGTTCACAAAGGAAGACATCTTTGTTGCCGCTAGATAGAATATACTCCGCAGACATTAACCATTCTTCTATTGTTGCAGCAATTCCGCGTTTAAGCATAATAGGTTTTGTAGTTTTACCAAGTTCCTTAATAAGAGAAAAGTTCTGCATGTTGCGTGCGCCAACCTGATAGATATCAATGTATGGTTCCATTAATTCTATATGGTCAATTTGCATTACTTCAGAAATTACAAGCAGATTATTTTCATCTGCAGCAGCTTTGATCAATTTTAATCCTTCTTCGCCCAATCCCTGAAATGAATAAGGAGAAGTTCGGGGTTTGAAAGCACCGCCACGTAAAATTTTTCCACCGGCATCTTTAACAACCTTTGCCATTCTGAAAATCTGGTCTTCATTCTCAATTGAGCAGGGACCGGCAATCAATACAACTTTATTTCCGCCAATCTCAACATCTTTAATTTTTATGATTGTATTCTCTTCGTGAAAGCTTCTGCTTGCAAGTTTATACGGTGTAGTAATACGGTAAACTTCTGCTACTCCGTCAAGTATGCTTATCTTCCTTGTATCGAAATTAGGTTGAACATCAATCGCACCAATTATTGTTCTTTCAACTCCAGTCGATTTGTGAACCTGAAATCCGTAAGATTCCAGATGTCTTACTACATCTTCAATTTGTCCTTCTGTTGCATTTTTTTCTAGAATAATAACCACTTTAGTCTCCGCA
>JAGXSM010000304.1 GCA_018333725.1 Melioribacter sp.
TTGCAAGAGCTCTTTCTGCAAGATGACGTAACTCTTCAATTTTATCCTGACGCATATAAACATCATCAAGTAAAGCTTGTGTTTTTTCTCTGTGGCAAACGAAACATGAGTTTTCAATATTGTTCAAAGGACTTTGAATATGATGGTCGGTAAATTTAACACCACCTTCAGTTTTATACGGCATATGGCAATCTGCACAGGAAACACCACGCTTTGCGTGAATACCAGTCATATACAATTCAAAATCGGGATGTTGTGCTTTAAGCATTGGGGCTTTGCTAAGTTGATGTGTCCAATCAGTAAATTCTGCTTCATCATAATATTTTTCCATATCATCTGCACTGAATCCTTTGTCCCACGGGAATGTTAAATATTTCTCCTCTTTTCCCTTAAAGTAATACTCAACATGGCACTGTGCACAAACGAGAGATCGCATTTCGTTATGCGTAAAATTCTTAATATCCTTTCCCTGTCTTTGAAATGCTTCAATAAGAGCGGGGCGTGTAATTCTTAAATCCATTGTTTTGGGATCGTGACAATCCTGGCATCCAATCGGATTTACAATCTCTGCACCAAGGTCTTTCCACTTCGACTTGTAAAAATTGGCAACGCCCATATTATTCATTACGCGAGGAACATCCGTGCTCTTACAGGACCAGCATGTACCGGGCTGCGGACTAATTTTATTGTCGCCGGTCCGTAAAGTATTTCTAATATCTTTAACCGCGTAAGCATGCCCGCGTCCCTGACTGTAATCCTTAGAAAACGCATTTCCCGCCCACATAATAATTAAGTCCGGATATTTTTCAAGATAATCGATCATTGCTGAACCGCCGTGTTTACTTGCAAACGTTGTATCAAGTGTTTGCCGGTATGTTTCATACTGCCTTGGAAAGTTTTCTCCCCATACTTCATTCCTCGGTTCCCAATCAGGTAATGGTTTTATTACCTGAAGAGCAAATGATTCACCTCTTCTTTCAACAATTGATGAAGCAAATAATCCGATCAGAAAAACAACAATTACTGTAACCAGAAATAACACCCATCCAACCCATGGTTTTTTCTTAATTATTTCTTGAATTGGTTTCATTTCATTTCCCTTCTATTTTTTGTTCGAATTTTGTTTTTCATTTTGAATGAAATTATTTAACCATTCGGGCACAACCGGTTCAAGAGAAGGAACTCTTGCAAATGGTGCCGATGATAAACTGTTTACCCTTCCATGCGGAGTATTCCTGTGGCATTCCCAGCAATATCTTTCTGTTTGATCCGCAACATTTTTGTTACTTATTGCTCTTAATGCAACCGGGTGAATTGCGTTTGAATGACAACGAATACAATTTTCCTGAACAGCTTCTTTACCGGCTTGTTTAATTTGAATTACCTGTGGTTCCCAGCGCATTGTAAAATATGTTGCATGCCTTAATCCATCATTTGCCTTAAACCAGTATGTACGGAAAAAATTATCCTGGGGTACATGGCAGTCGTTACATGTTGCTACCCTTGCGTGACTTCCCCTTTGCCAGCTTGCATAATGAACATTCATTACATGGCAATTTACACATGCACGAGGATCATTTGATAAATATGCGGTAGCATTGGAAATGTAAAAGATATAAATACCCAGACCCGTAAAAATTCCAAGTAGAATAATCACATAGAATTGCCACTGTGCCGGCGGGATAAAATTCTTAATCAGCTTAATTACTTTATTATTCTTTGAAGAATTGCCCTGTTCCATTATCAGCTCCGTTCTCTGATGCGCGGTTCAATTTTTTTATGTCCTGTGTGCTGGTAGGATGTCCTAATCTGTCTATATTTTTGTGAAGAATCAAATACTCTTCTTTCGAAATGTTGTTTTTCCAATTACCGGATAGAATCCCTATTCCAATAACTAGTATGTAGATCCCAATAATTCCAAATCCAATATATTGTTTAGGAAATTTCTTCTCAACTAGTTTTGTTCTAACATTCAGAGTATCTGCAACCGGGCACGCATCAACACAGCTTAAACACATTGTGCATTCATCGGAACGGACAGTGATTACTTTATCAACTTTAATAAATGATGGACATGCCTTTGCACATAAATTGCAATCAATACAGCTGGAAGTCTCTCTTTTTATTTTTGTCGGGCTGAAAAATGATATTAATCCGAGCAAAGCTCCGTAAGGACACAGGTACCGGCACCAGAAACCTCTAATGAAAATTGAAAGAACAAATAGTATAGCAATCACAATTAATGAGAATCTGCTTATGTCTGCAAAAAAATACCACATCTTTACATCAGCAACTTTATTATAAGAGCTATTCAAAAAGAACTGAAGTGCTGTTGCCGTCATTGAGAAGAAGATTGCATAAACAAAGAAACCGAGCAGAAGATATTTCAAACTTCTCAGGGGGTAGTCTAAAAACTTTGGAAGTTTGATTCGCCGTTTAAAAAGTTTTTTATATATCTTTTCACCAAAATCTCCTACCAGTTCCGAAAGGAAACCAACCGGGCAAATCCAGCTGCAGAATGATTTCCCGAAAATGAAGGAGACTGCAAGAATTGCGACTAAAATAAATACTCCCGCTGGATGAGCTGGATGAATTTCTCCCGAAATAAAAAAATTATATAGACTCATTAAAGCACTTATAGGTAGAAATGCTTCAACTCCCGGAGGTCTTACAAAACTACCGGCAGCTCCATCGGTTTCCAAATAAGTAACAAAAAAATAGAACTCTATTCCGATCCAAATACAGGTCAATGCGAAAATGGTTTGTACTATAAACCTACTTTTCTGGATAGACTTGTCGGAATTCTTGATGATCTTTTTATTTTCCGTCATTAATTAATTTCATATTATCAGATTATATTTTCTGATTTCAAAATTATAGCTTTCTGTCTTCTTTGTCAAATGAATAAATGAGCCTAAATTTCAATGTCTTCGCGAAATAATAGGATAATCATGACCCGCTTTTCTTTTCACTTGACTTAGAAGTGATGAGTTATTAAGTTTATTCAGAAATTATTGTCCGATTACATGTGGGCAATCGATCTCACGACTATAACGCAATTTTTCAAAATACAAAAATGATATATCTATAGAAGATGAAGGTAATTAATCGAAGAAGCTTTATAATTAAATGGGACATGCTGTTCCATAAATACTGAAATGAAAAAAGAACAATTAATAATAAATACAGAATCAATAAAAGAGCTTACTCTTGGCGAAATAATTAATACAAATGTAAATGCAGCCAACATTTTTTATTCATATAGAATTCCATTCTATGTAAATCCAGAACAAACACTTGCCGATGCTATTCAAAAAATAAATTCATCCATTGAAAAATTTATTCCTCAACTTTTGCAAGAAATGAATCATCCCGATGATGAATGCCATATTGAAAACAAAGACCTGAGAGAATTAACTGTATACATAGAAAGAAAGCATCACACATTTGTAAAAGATGCTCTGAACAAATTTGAACAGTATAAAATACAACTCGAAACACAATTAAAAGAATCAGATTGGGCTAAACTAATTGATCGGCTAATTAAAGATATGACAATGCACATGCAAAAAGAGGATAAAATGTTATTCCCTTTAATAAGATATTTGTTTGATTGTGAGCGTTTTAATGAAAAACCTAAATCCAGAAATTACGGTACTATTAAAAATCCAATACGACAGATCCTTCTTGAACATGACTCAGCTACTGCTATTGTAAATAAAATTAAAATCGTTTTGAATGAATGTTGTTATCATCATCTTGATAAAAATTTAATAAACCAATTTAGCTCTCTCATTAACGAATTTGAAGCCGATCTTTATTTACACATCCACCTTGAGAATAATGTTCTTTTTCCAAAGATAATTGAACTTGAAAATAAATTAACAAAACTATAAGGAGATAAAATGAAAAAAATAATTTCAGCTCTATTTCTAATTACATTATTTGTAAATGCTTGTGGCGGTGAAAAAACAGATATTTCTTCCGGTGATTCTGCAAAAGAAAAACTTGCTCAGAAGTTCGGTCTAACCTCCTTTGAATATGAGAATGGGATTGGGCCGGTTAAAGAAAAAATTACACTTGGACAAATTGATATGATAAAATCAAAAACCGGAGAGAAAATTTTTACGGAAAAATGTACTCAATGCCATAAATTAGATGAGCGTTATACTGGACCCGCACTCAGGGATGTTATTTCGAGGCGAACACCGGAATTTATTTTAAATCAAATTCTAAATCCGGAAGAAATGACCAAGCGTCATCCGGAAGTGAAAAAAATGCTTGCTCAATATGCAACACAAATGACATTTCAAAACATAAGCGAAGATGATGCTAAATCAATTTTAGAATATCTCCGCTCCGTTAATAAATAAACAAAGAGGTTAACATGAAAGGTAAGGGAATAATAATTTCGTTTATAAGTATTCTTACTACTGCCTTAATAATTTATAATTGTTCCGGCGGGGGAAACTCTTCTAATTTCAGTGATGCCGCAAGCAAAGTATATGTAGCACCCGGTTCTTATGACGAATTTTATGCGTTTATGTCCGGTGGATTCAGTGGACAGGTTGGTGTATACGGACTCCCTTCGGGAAGATTGTTTAAAGAAATTGCTGTGTTCTCACAGGATCCGGAAACGGGTTATGGATATTCTGAGGAGAGCAAGGCAATGCTAATGACATCATACGGATTTATTCCATGGGACGATGCTCATCATCCGTCTCTTTCTATGACCGCGGGTGAACACGACGGCAGATGGTTATTTATAAATGGAAATAATACTCCACGAATTGCAAGAATCGATTTAAGGTCGTTCGAAACAGAAGAAATAATAGAGACACCAAATTCCGGAGGAAACCACGCATCTCCATTTGTTACAGAGAACACTGAATACGTTGTTGCTTCAACCCGATTCAGTGTGCCAATTATTAATAAAGATGTTCCCATTAACACATATAAAGAAAATTTTGGCGGAACGATCTCTTTTATAAGTGTGGATAAAAATTCCGGTAAAATGAATCTGGCTTTTCAGATAATTGTTCCGGGATTCAATTATGATTTAGCACGACCCGGAAAAGGACTATCGCATGGTTGGGCTTTCTTTACATCTTATAATAGTGAGCAGGCAAATACATTACTGGAAATAAATGCTTCGCAGAACGATAAAGATTTTATTGCTGCAGTCAACTGGAAAAAAGCCGAAGAGTACGTTAAGCAAGGGAAAGCTAAAACTATGGATGCCGAGTATTACAGAAATTATTATGATGAGGAAAAACAAACAGCCTTTTCTGAGGTTAATAAAAAAGTATTAGTCCTGGACCCTAAAGAATGCCCGGGTATGATTTATTATTTACCCACTCCAAAATCACCACATGGTGTTGATGTAGACCCAACGGGTGAATACATCGCCGCCGGTGGAAAGCTTGCAACCGTTATTCCTGTTCATTCATTTTCAAAAATGATTAAAGCAATTAATGAGAAAAAATTTGATGGCGAGATAAGCGGTATTCCAATTTTGAAATATGATGCAGTAATAGCAGGAGAAGTTCAGGATCCGGGATTAGGACCTCTTCACACAGAATTTGATGGCGAGGGTTATGGATATACATCAGCTTTCATCTCTTCGGAAATTGTAAAATGGAAAATTGGAACATGGGAAGTTGTTGATAGAATCCCGACCTATTACTCGATCGGACATTTAATGATTCCGGGAGGCGATACGAAAAAACCATGGGGTAAATATGTAATTGCATTGAACAAAATTACAAAGGATAGATATTTACCAACAGGTCCTGAATTAACTCAATCTGCACAACTGATTGATATTTCGGGAGATAAGATGAAGCTGCTATTAGATTTTCCAACAACCGGCGAACCTCATTATGCTCAGGCAATTCCGGCGGATATTCTAATGAAAAATTCCAAAAGAATATATGAGCTGGAGAAAAACAAAAATCCACATGCTGTTAAAAGCGAAAAGGAAACGCGGGTTGAGAGGAGTGGAAACGTTGTACGTGTTTATTTAACAGCATCAAGGTCTCATTTTAAACCGGATAATATTGAAGGTATTAGAACTGGGGATAAGGTTTATTTCCATATTACAAACTTAGAACAGGATTGGGATATTCCGCACGGCTTTGCTATAAAGGGATTGAACAATTCAGAACTGTTAATAATGCCCGGTCAAACAAAGTCAATTTTGTGGGAACCGAAACAAGTTGGAGTATATCCATTCTACTGTACCGATTTCTGTTCTGCATTGCATCAGGAAATGTCCGGCTATATTAGAGTATCGCCGGCTAATAGCAATGTACCAATTTCTTACAACAAATAATTTCAATATTAATGCTGCGGATTACTTAAATCACTCCGCAGCATTTAGTAATCGATGGCACAAAATGAAAAGTAAATCAAAATATTTGATGATAGGTGCTTCGCTGATATTATTACTTGTATTTCTTTTCCCAATATGGAACATTGATCTGGAAGCGCCTCAATATCCAGAGGGAATTGGTCTTAGAATCTGGGTAAATAAAATGACCGGGGCAAAAGAATTTGATTTGAAAAACTTGAATGGACTTAACCATTATATCGGAATGAAGCCGATTGAACCAGACACTATTCAGGAATTAAAATATATGCCGTTTATCATTGCATTTTTTATCGGCTCGGGATTGTTGGTGTCATTCCTGAATAGAAAATTTATTTTTGTCTGGATTGCTCTGCTTCTCATTATAATGTCAGTTGGCTTATATGATTTTTACATGTGGGGATACGATTATGGACACAACTTAAATCCAAGTGCACCAATAAAAGTACCGGGAATGAGTTACCAGCCCCCGGTTATCGGGACAAAAAAATTGCTAAACATAACAGCTACTTCACTTCCGGGCGCGGGTAGCATTGTAATCTTCTTATCTGCATCATTAGCAATAGTATCATTTATAATTGATAAAAGAGGAAACAAAGAAAAATGAGAATATTTATCTCGATCGCAATTGCCTTATTAATAATGCTTAACATCGTTGCATGTCAATCCGGTCCAGAACCGATTGCTTATGGAGAAGATAATTGTGCTAATTGTATGATGACTATTTCGGATCCGAAATACGGAGCTGAATTAGTATCAGACAAAGGAAAAGTATTTAAATTCGATTCGATCGAATGCCTTGCAGATTATTCAACTAAGGTTGACGTAAAAACCATTAACTCAATGTGGGTAACAGATTTTTCAGAAAAAGGAAGCTTTCTTAATGCCAACGATGCCCGGTTTTTAAGAAGCGAAAATCTTAGAAGTCCGATGGGATTATACTTAAGTGCACATAAGAGCCATGAAAATTTAAATTCTGTTAAAACTGAGTTTGGCGGTGATGCATTAAGCTGGAATGAGTTAGTGAATTATGTTAAATCAAAATGGCATTAAACATTACTTAAAATGGTCGTTCTGTTTTTTATCAGAGGGCTTAACTAAGCGCAGGACCGTGCTTTTATTCATAATTGGTTTTTTAATATCCTGTGGAGTTAATTTTTCTAAACCGCTGCTTGTCGGATCAAATCATAATTTCAAAACCATTCAATCAGCATTGAGTTCCGCAAAAGATGGTGATACTATTTTTGTTTATAGTGGCGTTTATGTTGAAAACACAATTTTAGTAAACAAGGCTGTAAAAATAATAGGGATTAACAGACCAATTCTTTCGGGTGATAACAAACATGAAATAATGAAGATAAAATCCGATAATGTTTTAGTACGGGGATTCTTATTTAGAGATACCGGATTAAATTTTATTTACGATAACGCTGCAATAAAACTAGATAGTGTAAAATATTGCACAATAGAAGAGAACAAATTCATAAACAACTTTTTTGGAATTTATCTTTCCAGAGCAAGTAATTGTATTGTAATAAACAACGAACTGGAAGCTTTTCAAACGAAAGAAACTTATTCCGGAAACGGAATACATTTATGGCAATGCCGAGAGATGACAATTAAAAACAATAAAATTAAAGGTCACCGCGACGGAATTTACTTCGAGTTTGTAAAGAGAAGTGAAATAGAAGGGAATAGTAGTCAATCGAATTTGCGTTATGGATTACACTTTATGTTTTCCGACAGCTGCAGATATTACAACAATTATTTTACAAAGAACGGTGCCGGGGTTGCAGTAATGTTTACAAAAAATGTTGATATGAGCAACAACATTTTTGAGTACAATTGGGGCGGCGCGGCATATGGACTGCTTTTGAAAGACATATCCGACAGCAAGATTCTCCGGAATCAGTTTATTAAGAACACATGCGCTATTTACTTTGAAGGATGCAACCGTGTTACAACCCTCGAAAATAATTTTCTGGAAAACGGTACTGCAATTAGACTGATGGCAAATTCTATGGATAATTTATTCACTAAAAATAATTTCATCGGTAATTCATTTGATGTTAACACGAACAGTACGAAAAGCTACAATACTTTCGAGAGTAATTATTGGTCGGAGTACAAAGGATATGATCTTAATAAGGATGGAATAGGGGACATTCCCTTTCGACCGGTTAAACTATTTTCGTTTATAATTGAACAGAACCGACCGGCATTAATACTGATGCGTAGTTTGTTTGTTGATATTTTAAATGTGGCGGAGAATATATTTCCCTCACTAACACCCAAAACACTTATGGATAGTAAACCGAAAATGACAAAATATTTATGATTACAATTGATAATCTTTGCAAGAGGTTTGGTTCCCTTGAAGCACTAAAAAATGTTTCGGCCGAAATAAAAAAAGGCTCGATAACATATTTAGTTGGTCCGAATGCCTCGGGCAAAACAACTTTAATAAAATCAATACTTGGATTAGTAAAACCAACAAGCGGAACTATAATTTTAGATGGTGAAATACTGAATGGTAATTTCAGATACCGCGAAAAAATTGGTTATATGCCTCAGATAGCAAGCTTTCCTGAAAACTTAACAGTAGAAGAAATTGTTAATATGATAAAAAATTTCCGTGAGAGTACAAAAACATATGATGAAGAATTAATTGATAAATTGATTCTGCAGAAGGAATTCAAGAAGAGATTGAAAAACTTGTCGGGGGGAACAAGACAAAAAGTTAATGCTTGCATTGCTTTCCTTTTTAATCCGGATATTTTGATACTCGACGAACCGACTGCCGGCTTAGACCCTGTCTCCAGCAGTATATTGAAAGATAAAATTCTATCCGAACACAAAAACGGTAAAACAATTATTTTCACTTCGCACATTCTAAGCGAATTAGAGGAATTGGCTGAACAGGTTTTTTTTCTGCTCGAAGGGCAAATTCGTTTTAATGGCACGAAAGATAAACTTATTAACTTTACTGAAAAACAGAACCTCGAGAGGGCAATTGCCTCTATTATGATTGGCGGTTAAAATGAACATTCTTTTTAAAATAATCAGATATCAAATTCACGATATTTCAAGAAGTAAGTGGCTTCTATTTTATACTCTGTTTTTCTTTTTAATTACTTATGGATTAATTTCTTTCTCCAACGACCAATCGAAAGTAATATTGAGTCTTCTCAATGTTGCGCTTATTATAATTCCATTGGTTTCAATCATTTTTGGTACTGTTTACTTATATAACAACAAAGATTACATAGTGCTTATTTTATCCCAGCCCATAAAAAGGAAAATTCTTTACCTTGGTTTATATCTTGGTCTGGTAATACCCCTTGCTTTTAGTTTTGTAATCGGAACATTAATTCCTTTGATTATTCTTGGTAAAAATATCCCCGTACAAATTATGCTGATATTATTTTTGTTTGCAGCAGGATTATTTCAAACATCCATTTTTGTATCAATTTCATTTCTAATTGCAACCTGGAACGAAAATAAAATCCTTGGTCTTGGGCTGTCAATTTTTACATGGCTCTTGTTTTCTGTTTTGTACGATGGGCTTTTGCTTTTAATGATCAATATTTTTCAAAATTATCCTCTTGAAAAAGCATTAATCGGGTTTTCTGTTTTTAATCCGGTTGATTTAGCCAGAATACTTGTAATATTAAAATTAGATGTCGCCGCTTTGATGGGATATACCGGTGCAGTATTTCAAAAATTTTTTAATACTAACTTTGGCATAGTAGTTTCCTTTTTGTTTTTGATTGGCTGGACAGTAATTCCATTAATGATTGGTAAAAGAAAATTCTCAAAGAAAGATTTTTAAACAAATTCATATTACGGAGAATAATTATGTTGAGAGAAATAATTAAGATTGATGAAGAATTATGCGACGGATGTGGTGTATGCGTTCCGGCGTGTGCCGAAGGTGCTCTTCAGATTATTGACGGCAAAGCCAGATTAATAAGCGATCTTTTCTGCGATGGTCTTGGCGCTTGCATCACTGAGTGTCCGCAAGGTGCAATCACAATCGAAAAAAGAGAAGCTGAGCCTTACAACGAATCTGTTGTAATGGAGACGATTGTTAAAGGAGGTCAAAACGTTATCAAAGCTCATTTAAAACATTTGAAAGATCACAAAGAGTTTGAATATTTTGGAGAGGCGATTGATTATTTAAACCAGCATAACATTACCATCCCTTTGCTTGATAATGATTTAGAAAAACCGAATCCCGGTTCTTGTACGGGAAGCCATGAAAAGACTTTTATTGCTGCAGAGGAAAATGAAATCGGCATTAGAACATCACAACTATCAAACTGGCCTATACAGATGCACCTTATTAATCCAGCCGCTGCACATTTTAAAGATTCCGATTTACTTTTAGCTGCCGATTGCTGTGCTTTTTCATACGGTGATTTTCATAAAGACTTTATAAAAGGAAAAACACTTACAATTGCTTGCCCAAAACTAGACACAAACAAACAGATTTATTTAGATAAATTAATTACGTTGATAAACGCATCAAAAGTTAAATCAATAACTGTTATGATTATGGAAGTTCCTTGCTGCGGCGGATTGGTTCAGCTGGTTTCTAAAGCAATGGATTATTCCGAAAATGAAATCCCGGTTAAAGTAATAGTAATTGGAATAAATGGAGAACAGCTAAAAATTGTTAATCTTTAATAGAAGGATGTATAATGAGTGAATTAATAAATAATCAAAGAAAACGGATCGATCAATTAAAAAGTTTAATTCTCGATCTACATAATGGACATTCAGTTGAAGAAACTAAATCTAAATTGAAAGAATTATTGGGGAGCGTTCCGTATGGCGATGTTGTTCGTGCCGAAGAGGAACTGATTAATGATGGCTTAGACCGCGATGAAGTTTTAAAGTTTTGCGATCTTCACACTGAAGCATTAAAGGGAAATATTGATTTAACATTTGCAAAAAAAGTTGAGCCGGGTCATCCCATCGACACTTTTATTAATGAGAACATTGAGATTCAAAAAGTCATTGATAGAATCAAACATTTGTTCCATGACTGCTCAACGAGAAATAATCAGGATGATACCTCCGACCTGCTATCATCACTGAATGAAAATTTCAACGCACTTATGGATATCGAAAAGCATTACTTAAGAAAGGAGAACTTGCTATTTCCGTTTCTAGAAAAACACCAGATTACAGGACCGCCTATGGTAATGTGGGGAAAACATGATGAAGTAAGAGAATTTTTAAAGTCGTGTTTTCAGCTTTTTGATCAGAAAGGAAATGTGAACGCAGAGGTTGTAAATAGTTTTATAGAATTGATGTTTGCACCTACAATCAAATTAGTTGAAGAAATGATTTATAAAGAGGAACAAATTCTTTTTCCGATGTGTCTGGATACACTTACAGAAATCGAGTGGTATGACATTTATCAACAAAGCGATGAAATCGGTTATTGTCTTTTTTCGCCCGATAAGAAATGGGAACCCGGTTTTTCAATTGATGCTGTTAATAAAATTGATTCAACGGACAAAATAAAATTTGAAAACGGATCACTAAACCGGGAAGAACTGGAAGCTATTTTCAACAGTATTCCTCTCGATATTACATTTGTTGATAAAGATGATAAGGTGAAGTTTTTTTCTCACGGAACGGATAGAATATTTCAGAGACCAAAAGCAGTACTGGGAAGACAGGTTCAATACTGTCATCCCCCTTCCAGCGTCCATATTGTCAATCAAATTGTCGATGATTTCAAATCGGGTCGTCAGGATTCGGCAAAATTCTGGATCAACTTTCAGGGCAAGTATGTGCATATTGCTTATTATGCTGTAAGGAATAATAATGGAGAATATCTTGGAACACTTGAAGTAACGCACGATATAAACGAGTATAGAAAAATTGAAGGCGAAAGGAGAATTCTTGAGTATGACAAATAAAAATCTTGATATTACACCGAAAACTTTAGTTGGCGATCTATTAAATGTTTATCCTGAACTTGAAGACATACTGATAGAAATTGCACCGGTATTTAAGAAATTAAAAAATCCGGTTTTAAGAAAGACGATCGCTAAAGTAACAAACCTTAAACAAGCTTCCGTTGTTGGCAATGTCTCTGTTGCAGACCTTATTAACCAGTTGCGGAGAGCGGTAAATCAAAACGAAATTGAAGTTGCCGAGAACAAAACAGATAATGTGCAAAGACCTGATTGGGTAAAAAACGGGAAAGTATCTATTGAGTACGATGCAACCATCGATCTTGAAAGCGGAATTCATCCCGCTGGAAAAGTAACAAAAGAAATTCTCCACCTTAATGAAAACGAAATTTATTCACTTACAACACCTTTTATTCCGGCTCCCTTAATAAAAATTATTGAGGAAAAAGGTTTTGATTCTTATACTGAAAAACAAAGTGAATCTACTTATGTTACATATATAAAGAAAAAATAAAATGATTTTAAAATTTTATACCAATTCTAATAATTGGCGTATTAATAAGGATAATAATGTTAAACAGTAAAAATTTTTATAACGAGGTTTCGGATTTTTATGAAAAGATGATCGACTTTGAAAAAAACCTGGAGCTTCGAACATCCGCCTATAAGAATATTTTCAGTGAACAAGGATTTATAGCCGATATCGGTTGTGGAATTGGTCTTGATTCGATCGCACTTGCAAAAAACAGGCATATAGTATCTGCCTTCGATCCATCTCCGAACATGATCCTGAAAACAATTGAGAATGCTGCTAAATACAATGTGGATATTAATACAAGCGTAGATTCATTCGACTCAATCTCTAAAAATTATTTCGGAATGTTCGATTATGTTGTTGCTGTTGGAAACACTATTGCACATTTATCTCCGCGTGATTTGAAAAATGCATTCTACAAAATTTTTAAATTGCTTAAGCCCGTAGGGAAAGCATTCCTTCATATTCTTAATTATGATTTAATTATTCGCGACGGAAGAAGGATTAATAATATTGCAGCAAGAGATGGTCAGATAATAATTCGTTTTTACGATTTGAATAAGACCAAAGTCGATTTTAATATCTTATCATTCCCTGTGGATCAGCCCAAGAATTTTAATCTTGTAACTACCACGCACTATCCGCATTCAAAAAATGTAATACTCTCTTACTTAAAAAATGCCGGATTTTATAAAATAAAACTGAGTAAAAACTTTTTCGGGGATAAATTTGAGCAAAAATCCTCAAAAGATCTTTTTATTGAAGCCAATAGAAAATAATTATTGTAATTCTTTTCCGCAGTAACGGCAGACTTTTGCTTTCGCTTTAATTTTTTCTGCGCAATAAGGACACTCTTTCATCTCTTCGCCAATCTCTCCATCAACTGCATCGGCAAGTTTATACGCTTGTTTATTCATTTGAGTGTCTTTATAAAGCTCCATAGCATTCGAAAGTGCTTCCTTTAATTTAGCCGGATGAGAAATACTTGTGTAGCATGTTTCCCCCATTTCTGCCGCTGTTTGAATCTGAACATTACCATATCCAAGTATTCTTCCTAGAACCGATTGCCGGTAAGCTACATTATTAATTTTATCAACAGGGCTTTCTTTGGAATTTATCGTAAAAACACCGCTTTCATCAATTACTCTGATATTTGTAACTGCCCAAAGATCATTTTTCCATGAATAATACCGATAGATAAAATAAAGAATTGATAAAACCGGTATGGCTAAATACAAATTACTTTTTTCTTCCAGCTTAAAATAGATATAAAAAGAAAGAACTATTAATACAAGAGCTATCAAGAATGGGACAAGCAGAAAAAACCAATGTTTCCTTGTTTCGAAAAGAAGTTTTTCATCCTTACGTAATTTTGTTCTCATATTATCCTCATAAAGAAATAATTTTTTTTATAGTTTTTTCTTTCAACTGTTCTAAAGTTTCTTCGCTTAACATTTTATATGCTTCGTCCCGCAGTTTTCCCCATTTATCATGCAAAGGACATGGTTTCTCGGATGAACATCCCGGAAAACCAAGCACACAGGAATTGAAAACCTCCAGACCATCTATGGCTTCAACAATATCTATTAATTTTATATTTGCTGAACTTTTTGCAAGGTAGAATCCACCGCTCTTTCCTTTCTTAGAACCAATGATCCCGCTGTTTGTTAACATCTGCATAACTTTGGAAACAAATTCTTTTGGAACCTTTAATTCTTTAGAAACTTCTTCTGCATTAAAAATTACTTTTTCTTTCTTTATAGAAAGAAATAGTACTGCCTGAAGTCCTAATTCACATGATTTGGAAAAAATAACTGTCATTGTTTTTATTAACAGAGTTAAAAAATCATTGTGAAAAATATAAAATTAATTTGGTTTATCTTATTGTTTTACTATGGGTTGGATGAAAAAAGAATGGTTATAAAAAAGCCCGATTTGATATCGGGCTGATAATTTAATTTAGTGTTACAAAAGGAGAATAATAATCATCTAAAGTTATTTCTTCCACCTTAACTTTAATAACTCCTTTTTTGACCATTCCAAGTGCAAGTGCAGACCCCATGGAAAGGTCTAGATCTCTTCCTTCAATATATGGTCCTCTATCATTTATTCTGACTATTACAGATTTACCATTTTTCTGATTAGTGATTCGAAGGAATGTACCAAACGGCATTTCCTTATGAGCAGCAGTAAGAGCCATCTGGTTATATGTTTCCCCGTTAGCTGTTAACTTACCATGAAATCCGGGTCCGTACCACGAAGCAACCATTACTCCAAGATTTTCAAAGTTAACATTCGATACATTTGGTTTTGCATCTTTGCTTACGGAAATTTGATCCACACCATTATTTTCCGATGCCGATGAATCGCTCCAGCTTATAAAGCCGACTGTAACCAGCAGCAGACTTATGATGAAGATTAATTTTAACGTACGCAAATATTACCTCTTTGTTAGTTGAACATACCTATTAAATTGAGAATAAAGGAAAACTTAGGCTAAATGAAAAAAGCGCTAAATTTTAAGATGTGAGTAGAAGCCCGATCGGGTCCGATAGTTCTTTTGGCTAAGAACAAAACTTTGTTCTTGATAGAGATAGTTGTAGCTATTCCATGTAATGCCAAAAATTTCTGAATAAAATGTAGAATTTTGTGAATCTGTTCCTGGAGTCTGTCCGGATAGTCCGGTAATTTCAAAATTATCCGATTGAAAAAGTATCTTGCCGGATATAGGGGTGGGGACTTCTCCGTGGAGATTACCTGCATAGATAATACCCGTGCCCAGAAGTACTCCTAAAAGCAGACAGTATGTATTGAAAAGTGTTTTCATTTTTACGCCCCAAATTTAAGTAAATAATTGTTATTTTAGAAACGATTTATAAAAATGTGATCTCTCTAACTTTTAAAAACCTTGTTTTTAGGTTCTTTTAAGGGGTTTCGGTTGAGTCGGCAATTTTTTTCACCATATAAGAGAATTATCCGTCTATATTTTTCAAAAATCTATCATCATGTCTGGTCGGTTACAATAATAAAGGTTCAATTATGAAAAAAGTAATTTTGCTCTGGATTGTAATTACAACCTGTTTGATTGCTCAAACAAAGGATTCCATAAAAACATACCGTTTAGAGGATGTTACTATAAAAGGGATCCTGACCCTTGAGCCGGAATCATTCATCAAAATTGAACCTAAAGAACTTGGGAAGGCAGACGCAAGGTCTGTTATTGACCTTGCTAAGAAAATTCCATCCATTAAAGCACAGACAAATTCACGGGGAGAAAGTCTCTTTTTCTTCAGAGGTGCCGGAGAAAGACAGATGACCATGTTTCTGGATGGATTGCCGTTAAATATTCCATGGGACAATAGAATTGATTTGAGTTTTATACCATCTGGAATAATTGACGAAGTTACAATTCTAAAAGGCGTTCCCCCGGCAATATTTGGCGCAAATGCAATTTCCGGGGTTATTAACCTGAGCACAATCGATCCTGAGATTAGCAGTTATAACGGAAAGATTTCTGTTCAGCTTGGAGAAACAGGAAATAGAAAATTTGCCGGTATGTTTATGGACAACAATGATAAAATTTCTTATGTGATTGCCGGCGAGCTCATCAACTTTGATAGTTTCAAATTACCTTCGTCTTTTAGTAATAATGCCAACCCCGGTGAAAACAGGTTAAACAGTTATCTGGAAACTAAGAATGTGTTCGGTAAGGTTAATTATAAGTTTAACGATGTATTCAAAAGCGGTCTGGTGGTTTCATACATAACTTCAGAAAAAGGTGTTCCACCCGAAATCGGGGTATCTAATCCCCGTTACTGGCAATATCCCGAATGGAGGAATTTTACAGTTGGAAATAGCGGTCAACTAGATTTTGATGGGAAAAAATCGTTCTTATATTATTCTCTTTCCTTCAATCAATTTAGCATGCAGATAAATCAGTATAAAAACAATCTCTTCAATTCTATTGATGATGTTGAAAAGAATGACGATAACACTTTGCGTTACCGCTTCATTTATACGAACATACTAAGTGAAAGCTCCCTATTGAAAGTGGGATTAAACGGACATCTGTTTCAACACCGGGAAAAATTTCTTTCGGGCAATTATGTTGAACAGACTTATACTGAAAATATTATAAGCGGCGGTATTGAATACGAGTTAATTGATGATGATTATGTTTTATCGCTTGGGGGCGGAATTGATTATATTGAAACGCCCAAAACCGGTGATAAACCGCCAAAGGAAAGCGTAACAGATTATGCCGTTAACGCAGCATTCGTTTACTCTCTGGATGAGAATTTATCAGTAAGAATTAACGGAGGAAGAAAAACAAGATTCCCAACTCTTCGGGAGACTTTTTCCGGTGCGCTTGGAAGGTTCGTTCCTAATCCATCATTAAAAGCAGAATCAGCAAATTCCGGTGAACTAAGTGTTGGTTATAAAAGCGGTTCACTATCCGCCGATGCTTCTTTATTCTTATCATACCTTAAAGACGGCATTGTTAGAATTAGTCTGCCGCAAAAACAATTTCAAAGAATAAATAAAGATGAAATAAGAACGTATGGACTTGAATTGGTTTCTAAATATTTATATGGAAACTTTTCCACTATTTTTAACATTACATTCCTTTCTGCGAGAGCTAAGAATAAGAATGGGGAGTTTGCAGATACTTTAGAGTACCGTCCGGAAGTAAATGGAAGTCTGGGAATCGATTACTCAATTACAAAAGATCTTAATGCGGTTTTGGAGTTTGAGTACATCGGGAAAGAATACGGTTTGAAAGAAGGCACAACCGGATACCAGAGATTACCTGATTATTTATTAACCAATTTACGATTATCTTATAATGTTGGTATTGGTGCATCTAATCTTGAGATTTTTGTTCGATTTAATAATCTGTTTGACCGGCTTTATTACACACAGTTTGGATTACCGGAAGCGGGAAGACAAATTTTTGCTGGTACAAATTTCCAGTTTTGAATTAGTCCGATAAATAAAATGATATTAGAACTAATAAGTGTTCAAATTTGCTTTTGCGGATAAATAGTTTTTCATAATTTCTGTTTGAAAAAAACACTCTTTTAAATGAATACAATCTCAGCATTCGTTAATGTAAACGACATATCACTTGCGGAATACTATCTTGGACAGTTCGGGAAAGAACCTCTCATTAGTTCAATCAAATTTATTAGTGCCAACCGAGAATTAGTTTTTGATAATCTTATCAAGGTTGATTTCGTAAACAGTTCAGAAACCATAAATAAAATTTCCAAAGCAACCGAATCGAAATACATTTTAGTAATTAACAAACCGATTAAAATTGATCTCGCGCCTTATTCACTTGAACGGTTAATATCAATAGCCGAGAGCACATCAGCGGGAATTTTATATTCGGATTATTATGAAATGGGAGATGCACGCAAGCCACATCCTTTGATTGATTACCAAACCGGAAGTTTGCGTGACGATTTTGATTTTGG
>JAGXSM010000305.1 GCA_018333725.1 Melioribacter sp.
CCGGTGGAGATGTAATAGTTAACGCTAATTAATTCATTTATCATTTTTTTATTAGAGGCGGGATTTTTTCCCGTCTCTGCATTTCAGTTCAAATCTTTAGCAATTGTAAAACTTGCCAATTTTAACTACTTTTTGATCAACAAATTATTCAATAATAAAAGCGGACAACCAAAAAATGCAAATGGATTGGAATAAACATCTCGGTAAATTGCTTAATGTTACCATGAATGAAAATTATGGTGTGGTTTATGGCAAAGGGGAAAAGGATCATCCGGTTTTTTATGAAATTGTTTTTAAAACCGGAAATTTAATCTCTGCTTTTAATGAGGGTTTGCTTCTTGAAGCAACAAGAGAGAATCAGGTTTACAACATTTATATACCATTCACTTCAATAAAATGCGTAGATATTTTTTAATCCTGTTCATCCTTTTAATAACCGGGGGCTCTAATTCTTTTGCTTCGGATTTTATTCTAAAAAGTCTTAGGGTTTATTCTGCGTTAGATCAAACTGAATTCCCGATAATTGATTTAAGGGATTCAACCAGAAATTCAATTACAATTGAGTTTGATATTCTCTCCGTTCCCATGCCGAATCTTAATATCATTTTCAAATTTTGCGATTCGCAATGGAATCCATATGAAAATGTCTTCTTATTAAATCCCGGTTACAACACAGAATATAATATCTGGTACGAAAGACTTCCTCAAAGAGTTACCGGTGCACGTTATCATTACCGGGGTTCGTTCCCTAATAGAAATGTCTCTTTTCCGTTTTCAGGTAAATGGAAATTTTTTGTTGTCGATTCCCAAAATCCAAAACAAATTTATGGCGAAGGTAAATTCTTTGTAATCTACCCGGAAGTAAAAATAAACGTAAGCATAAACAGGGAACGTGCTCAGAGCTTTAATGCCGAATTAGCTAACCTGAATTATACTTATGCAATTCAAAGTTCTTTCATTCTGCCGGATAGTTTATTCCCGTCTAATGTAAAAGCTGTTGAGGTAATTGAGAACAGAAAATTAAACTACCCTGTAATGATTGATAGACGGCAATTCGATAGAACGCGGTTTTATGAATGGAACGGTATTAACAGGTTTACTTTTATTGCAAGAGATTTAAGGCCCGGTAACGAATACCGTCAAACCGACCTTCGAGATTATAACCGATTTAATACTAAAGAAGTTAATGCGCAGCTCGATGGAATAGAAACATCAAATTTTTTTAAGAAACTTAGAAGTGATTTAAATGGGGCTTCCTTTATAACAGATTTCCGTAACGAATACGCAGAGTATCTAAATGTAAATTTTAGAATTAGACCACCTGAAAATATCACCCAGCCCGTTTTTCTTGTAGGCAGCTTTAATAATTGGGAGGTTTTACCTCAATATGAAATGTTTGATGATAATGGTCTGTTAAATCTGAAAATTGAATTGAAACGGGGATTGTATGATTATCAATATGTTGTTGCGAATTATAAGAATACATCGCTCGAAAATATAGACTGGCATATTCTCGAAGGTAATTATTGGGATACATCTAATGAGTATCATGTATTCCTCTATTATGAAACAACCGAAAAAGGCGGTTACGACAAAATTATTGGTTATAGAAAAATTAAATCTGGTGAACTATGGAGAAATTAAAAGTTGGTGTTATTGGAACGGGTCATTTAGGAAAGCTTCACACTAAATTATTCAAGCAAGTAGATGGATGTGAATTAGTTGGTATTTACGATATGGATTTAGCAAAAGCCGAGGCTGTTGCTAATGAGTTTAATGTGAATTATTTCAAATCGGTCGATCAACTAATCGAAATGATTGATGCGGTTTCAATTGTTTCTACTACAAGTGCGCATTATGAACTTGTTAAAAAAGCATTTGAGAATAACAAACATGTTTTTGTTGAAAAGCCGATTACAGCTACAATTGCTGAAGGTGAAGAATTAGTGAAAATTGCGGGTGATAAGAAGTTAAATTTTCAGGTGGGTCATATAGAACGATTTAACCCGGCTCTATTATCGCTCGATAAGTATGATCTTAATCCTTTGTTTATTCAGACCGACCGTTTATCACAGTTCAATCCACGCGGAACAGACGTTGCAGTCGTCCTCGATCTTATGATTCACGACATCGACATAATATTAAGTCTTGTTAAGAGTGAAGTTACATCTGTTAATGCAAGCGGAGTTGCAGTTGTATCAGATACAATTGATATTGCAAATGCGCGTCTTGAATTTGAAAACGGGGCTGTTGCTATTGTAACAGCAAGCCGAATCTCACAGAAGAAAATGCGTAAGATGCGCATGTTTCAACGTGATACTTACATCACTCTCGATTTTATTACAGGGGTATCAGAAGTTTACAGGTTGGTATCTCCCGGTGAAATACCCGATAACCCGTTTATCTCATTTGGCGAAATTGGTGTTGGTGAAAGGAGAAAAGCTGTTCTTTACGAGCAACCGGAACAGAAGGAAGTAAATGCACTTCAACATGAACTGCAGTTGTTTGTTAATTCGGTTCTTAGCAAAACCAGACCGCCCGTAACAGGTTCGGATGGATTGAAAGCGTTAAAGGTTGCAGAAATGATAATTAGAAAAATTGAGGAGTCGATTGCTCGTGCAAAAGTTAATTAAGCTCATTCTCTTAGTTTTATTATTAAGCAGCTGCAGTGTATTCAGAACGCTCGAAAATGTTTCGCGTCTTAAATATAAAATTCATTCGGCGGTTAATTATAAAGTAGTTGGCATCAGTATTGAAAATAAAAAATCATTAAAGGATTTCTCGTCAATCGAAATGCTTAAACTTTCATCAGGAATTTTAAAAGGAAATCTGCCTTTAACTTTTTCGCTTAACATTGAGGCAAAAAATCCAAATGACGGGACCGGCGGTTATCCGAAGACTGATTTAACTCTGGAATCTTTCCCGTATAAATTTTTCCTGAATGAAAATGAAATTATTGATGGTAATATAGAAAACCCTCTTTCGGTTCCGGGTATAGGAGAATCAACTATAATTACGCTTAACATTGAATTTGATTTAGCAAAAAGCTTCAAAGAAAAAAGTCTGGACGATATTTTATTATTGTTACTCAATATTGGCGGTGCAGGTGGTTCGACATCCAATATAAAACTGCTTGCAAGACCTGTTGTTGGAACACCGCTCGGTAAAATAAATTATCCGAATGAAATTACGATTGTTGACAAAACATTTAATTGAGGAAATAAATGCCTAAGAGGAAATTTGCCGTTGGTGTCGATTTAGGAGGAACATCAATTAAAATTGGTCTGGTTGATGAAAAAGGTAAAATCCATGATAAGACAGCTATTGATAGTCTTGCACACGAGGGACCTAAGACTGTTATTAATCAGATTATTAAAGGGATAAAGCAATTAAGAAAACGTGATGATCATGGAATATTAGGAATTGGAATCGGTTCGCCTGGTACAATAAGAACCAAAAAAGGAACGGTTGAAGACCCTCCAAACTTTCCGGGGTGGGGTAAAATCCATTTAGGTAATGTTATTAAAAAGGAATTTAAGACGGATGTCTTTGTAGAAAACGATGCGAATGCTGCAGCAATAGGAGAATTGATTTACGGTGCCGGCAAAAAGTTCAGTAACTTTATTATGATTACACTTGGAACCGGAGTTGGCGGAGGAATAATTATTAATAAAAAAATCTACAGGGGAGAAGTTGGCGGAGCTGGTGAATTAGGTCATGTTACAATTGATGCTAACGGAGTTCCATGCAAGTGCGGTTCATTCGGATGCGTAGAAGCTTACATCGGCAATAATTATCTTATCGAAAGAGTTAAAGCTGAATTACAGAATAACAAAAAATCACTTCTTCACGAGTTATGTAAAAATAATCCTGATCAGTTAAGTCCTAAAATTATTCACGAAGCAGCGGAAAAAGGGGATCAGTTTGCGCGTTCAGTAATAATTGATACCGGCAAACGGTTGGGATATGGACTTACTAATGCGGTTAATATTCTGGATATTACTAATATAATTATCGGCGGTGGCGTATCAGGATTTGGTGAATTACTCTTTAATTCAGTTGAAGAAACATTAAAGACAAGAGTAATGAAACCGTTTAGAAATAGAATTGTTGTAATTCCGGCAAAACTTAAAAATGAAGCCGGTATAAAAGGTGCTTCTGCTCTTGTCTTTTATAAATCCTAACCTTACGGTAGTCTGAGATCGGAAATGATGAAATTATTCTACATAATATTACTTCTTCCGATATTCATTATAGCACAACAAAAAGATACTACTGTTTCAAAATCATTCCCGGATTCACTTAAAATTGCTAATCAAAACTCTTCTTCAAACGATTCAACAAAAATCAGCAAACGTAAAGATATTGATGCAGTTGTTTCGGCAGCTTCTCAGGATAGTTTGATTTATGACGTGAGAAAGAAAAAAATGTATCTCTTTAATAAAGGTGAGCTTAAATACAAATTAACAGATCTCAAGAGCGGAAAAATATTTGTCGATTACGATAAAAATGAACTGGAAGCTTTCGGTATTGAAGATACTTCCGATACTGCAAAAGTTAAATTAACTCAAACACCTGTGCTTGCAGAAGGAAAAGATATTTATGAAGGTGCGCGGATTAAATATAACTTCAAAACACAGCAAGGATTTATTTCACTGGCAAAAAATAGAGAGGCAACTTCAAGGTACGAAGGTGAAAAAGTAAAGAAGATTGATAAAGATATTTATTTTATTGAAAACGGTATGTTTACTACTTGCGAAGATGATACACCTCATACTTACTTTACTGCAAGCGAGATGAAAGTAATACAGAGGGATAAAATTATTGCTAAGTGGATTTTTATGTACATCGGTGGTGTTCCGTTTCCTATCCCTCTTCCTTTTGCCGTAATTCCAAATGAATCCGGACGAAGATCCGGAATTATTATTCCAACATACGGACAGGAATTCCGGCGCGGACAATATTTTAGAAACTTCGGTTACTTCTTTGCTCTTAGCGATTACTTCGACCTTACACTTACAGGAGATTATTTTACAAAAGGAGGTTACGGTTTACGAAGTAGATTACGGTATGCAAAACGTTACGACTTCTCCGGCACTTTCAATGCTGGTTATTCAAGAATTATTATTGGCGAAGAGGGCGACCCGGGCAGACAGGAACAAACCGATTGGAATTTTTCTCTGTTCCATAATCAGCAGATCGATCCTACTTCCCGGTTCGATGTTAATCTGCAATTTCAATCATCAAATTTCTTCCGCAATAATTCAATAAACTATAACGACTTATTAACACAGGATATTATTTCAAACGCAACTTACAGTAAGCGATGGGATGAATCGGGTAACAGCATCTCTATCAATTACAGCAGAACGCAAAATCTAAATACCGGAAATATCTATGAAGCATTACCGAATATTTATTTCTCCAAGAACATCACTTATCCATTTAAAAGCGAAAGCGCAGAATCGATAACCGATCAGAAATGGTATGAGATGATTGCGCTTACTTATTCAGGTCAATTCAGAAATGAAAGGAGAAAAACTGGCGGCAATCTTTCAATAAGAGGCGGTATTCAACATACACTCGGAACAAGTGCTTCTCCAAAATTCGGCTATTTTAATATTTCCCCGAGTATTAACTACGAAGAGAAATGGTATAACAAGAGAATCAAAATTGAAAATCAACCGTATGATTACACTGATCCTACTACAGGTAAAGTAACCAGAAGGGATTCTATAATTACTTCCGAAGAGCGCGGGTTGTATTCTGTAAGAGCTTTCAATCTGAGTGTTTCTGCTTCTACTAAACTTTATGGAATTATGCAGCCGAACATTTTAGGAATAGAAGCTTTCCGTCATACGCTTATGCCCGGTATTTCTTATAACTACAAACCGGACTTTGCAAATAATTCGTGGGGATATTATGGATCCTACACCAAATTAAACGGGGAAAAGGATTATTACGATAAATATCGGAAAGAAATTTTCGGCGGTGCCAATCCGGGTGAATCACAAAGTATTAACTTTTCACTCGGTAATGTTTTCGAAATTAAGACAATAAAAGATCCTAACGACACAACCAAGAGTGTGGATGGTAATAAAATCCAATTATTGAATCTAAATGCAAGTGTCGGTTATAACTTTGCAGCAGATAGTTTGAGACTATCCGACCTTTATCTTAATTATAGAACACAAATCGGTCAATCATTAAATTTATCCGGATCATCAACATTTACATTTTATGATTTTGAGGGGAACCAGAGGGTAAACAGGTTCTTAGCTTCTGCCGGTAAAGGTTTGTTCCGTTTAACCGATTTCAGTTTTTCAATCTCTACTAATTTAATTGGTGAATCAAAGGAAGAAAGTAGAACTGCACCCCAAAAAACTGACGAGGAATATGATGCATTCAATAAGAAGGATTACATTTCCGTTTATGATGATAACGGTTCGCCCGATCTCTCAATCCCATGGAATCTTAACATTAGTTATAATTACAACCTTTCTAAATTCACACCTGATCAGGTAACCACCTATTCAAACTTAAGAGCCGATCTCGGTTTCAGTATTACAAAAAATTGGAAATTTACTGTACGTGGAAGTTACGACTTTGACCGTAAGGAGGTAATTGCACCTCAGATTACAATTTACCGCGATCTTCACTGCTGGGAAATGAATTTTACATGGAATCCAATCGGTACTTACCGCGGATTTATGTTCGAGATTCGTATGAAGGCACCCGAACTTCAGGATATTAAGGTTAGCAAATCGAGAGGTTTGTACTCCGGTAGAAGATAATATGTTATTCTCTTAGAAGTCTTTCATGTAATAATTTTTGCATATCTCTTCGTCCATCTAATACGCAATGCACAAAGACCGTTTTACTAATTATTTGATAAATAATCCGGTAAGGTTTATACGTTATTTCAAGAAAATCTGTCATACCAAGTAAACTCAATTCGGCCGGAATATGACCACGGTCCGGAAACGATTGAAGAGATTTACATTTTTCGTACAGCTTGTAAAATATTTTTTCAGCTTTCAATTCGGAATCATTGAGATACACATATAGGTAGATTTCGTAAAGGCCCTCTCCAGCGGAGTTAGTAATGTTTACTAAAAATCTATCCGGACTTTTATCTTTGGTCTTCATCCCGGCCACGTTTGAATTGATTTACGCGTGTTCGAATATCTTTGAAAGATTTTTCCAGGTTTTTATGCTTGCCATTTTTTATTTCTTTACCGCTTAAAGCAAGTATTTTAAGTAATGCAATACTTTCCTGGTTTCTTTCGTAAATCTTAACATCCTGAAGCACAGCTTTTGCTTCTCCATTATGTGTTATAATTAAAGTCTGCTGGTTTTCCGAAACATTTCGGACTACCTCTGAAGCATGAGTCTTTATATAGCTGATAGGTTTGACACTTTCACTGAATTTCATTTTACCACCGTTTTAATTACGACCTAAATATAGCCCTTTAAGTAGTCGATGTCAATTCAGCAGGAATACTTAGTGTTAGCTTTATATAATTATAATACACATGCTGCCAGATATTAAAGTTATCTTGTCGAAGGGATTGTACTCTGGTAGAAAATAATTTTTTAGACTGCCGGATTACTTTTCTTTCTTCTAATGTCTAATGGTTTTTCCAGGGAATCAATTGCTTCAATTATCTCATCAACTTTCTTTTGGAGCATTCCCTGTGAATCGTGAACACCTTTATTATAAAAATAAGGACCGATCTCTTCTGCAAAAAAGCTGAGCAGGAATTCAGCTTCGAACTGACCGATCTCCTGATCTAATTTGTTTGCAAAATACTCTTGAATCTTTTCAACGATTGTCTCCTTCTCCTGTTTGGAGAAATTAAATATTGCCATGTTAATACACCTTAATAGAAATTATTTTTTTTTACACATTTTACAAATCTTGGTAGGGTCGAGGCACGCTTCGACCCCGGGATGTAAGAAATATCAAAATTTATAATTACCATTTTCCTTAATCACATTTCCTCCAAAATTTACATTAGGGAATAAACGCTTAGGGATCAGTATTAAATAAATCAGCGTTAAAACTATCCCGATCGACCAAACAATAAGTAGCAAAGAAATGGAGTATGCAATTAAATTATAGATTACCAAAATCAAATAGAAAGTATATAGTGAAACGGCGGTTGTGTAATAGAATAACTTAAATCTCAGAAAACCAATAATAAAGAATAGAGCAATAATCCCGATTATAATCTTCCAGACCATATAAAATATCTGTAATCTCTGAGGTGCAAAAGTGTAAGAGTTGGTAAATGCAAAAAATATACTGACAATTACGAGTGCTGATAGAATATAAGAATGTATAGCATTACTCTTTTTTACATCTTCATTAATAAACGAAGAAATTTTCTTTGCAATATCTTCTTCCACATATTCGGGATGTTGAGATTTTACTTGAGAAAATATTTCACTTTTCGGAATGCCATTATTAATTGAATCGGAAATAAATTTCTCAACCTCTTTAGAAATTTTTGTTCTATCGAACATATCATCTCAGGATAATGATTTTCAGTTATGTATAATTAAAGAAACATTTGTAATAGTCTAGAGCTGTTAGTACTTACTCAACTTCACCCGACTTAAAGCTGTGTATAATAACACTCTTGGTGTAGACAGACCCGGATCAATAAGCAGTAGCTCAAAACATCAATACCGTTAAAGAACTAAATGCCTGTCCATATTCAGAATTACTTAAAGAACTCTACAACGGAACATATTTATGCTGAGTAAATCGTTTCCAGCCATTTTTATTTTTTGATTCAACAGCTAAATTAAATCCACCTTAAAAAATTAGAACAAGCTTTATTAACAGTATAACATTTGCCGGGAAAGATTACACAGATTAACTGCACTATAAACCGTAAAAAAGCCAAATACGAAAACGGCGTCCGCCTTGATTGGCGGGTTATACAAACTTTTTGTAATACTTAACCTTCATTCATTTGCTCAAATCTTTCTTTCGGATCATCAAACGATACATCTTTGGGATCAAATTTCTCTGGATCAAACTCTCCGCCCAGCCATTCAATCATTTCATTGTATTCTTCATTTTTAGGATCACTCAGGACAGACAATAAATCGTAGTAACCACCTATTCCGCCACAATCTTCCGGTGGACAAGCCATTTGACCATCAATACATTTTGGATATTTCTCACCAACTGTTGCTTGTATGATTTTCTCAAACTTGATTGTATGTATCCACGAATCTCCAAAATCATACTCATATCTGGCATTGCGATT
>JAGXSM010000306.1 GCA_018333725.1 Melioribacter sp.
AAAATATCAATTGAGTTGAATGAGATTAGCAAGAAAGCACGTGATAAAAAACTTACACTCGAAGAGATGCAAGGCGGATGTTTTACAATTTCTAATCTTGGCGGAATAGGCGGGACATACTTTACTCCGATTGTAAACTCACCCGAAGTCGCAATTCTCGGCGTATCAAAATCAGCTTACGAACCAGTTTATATAGATGGCGAATTCAAACCAAGATTGATGATGCCGTTATCACTTTCTTACGATCATAGAATAATTGATGGTGCAGATGCAATTAGATTTTTACGCTGGGTTGTAAATGCTCTTGAAAATCCGTTCCTTTTAAGTTTAGAAGGGTAGAAAAGTAGAGGTTGTCTCAAAAGTAATTATAAAAAATCTGTGTAAATCCGGTTTAATCAGTTTTTATCTGCGTGCTATTATCTAAAAAACTTACTTTTGAGACGACCTCAATTATTTTTTTATCCATCACATCATTAATTCTTTTAATCTCGCCCAAAACAGACCTTGACATGGAATATTATTATTCGTTTTTGTATATGAGTTTACTAAAAGGTATTAGGTTTGAAAAGGTATCGCAACAAATCACCCGAAGAAGTTATCCGTATAGTAACTACAGAAATAATTCAGCGTGCAATTAAACTCGGAAGAAAGAAGAACCGTCAGATTTTTATAAGTAAAACCACCGGCGGCAAAGGAACTGATGTAAACTTTTTAAATCCTAAAACTGGAGAAGGAAAATCAAATCTCGAAAAATTTTTTACACCTATAAGAAGAGTTTATACATTCAACGGATTAGGATCAATTGAAGAGAAGAATTCAATCAATTGGCGAGTGCTTAATCTTCCTTTCGGTCGTAGAACCTTACTAACATTTCAAGTAGCAATTTCATTCCTGTTGAAAGGGACTCGATTCAAAAATAAATTTTACCATTGGATGGGGATACATGTAGGCAAAGGCGCAGAGATAATGCAGATGGTCTGGCTCGATCATTTTCGTCCGGAATTGATTTACATCGGTGATAATACTTTGTTAGGTGCATTCACACGACTCACCGTTCATGCATATGAAGGATCGGGGAAGTTTAGGTATGGCCTTATCGAAATAGGGAACAATTGTAAAATTGGTGCCGGTACAGGAATGGGTCCTATAAAGATTGAAGATAATGTGAGAACACTTCCCGGTGCAACGCTATCGCCTTATTTTTCATTAATTAAAAGTGGCTCTGTAATTGGATGGGATCCACCAAATGTGAGAGAAGTACAAATAGAAACAGAAGAATGAAGAACCGATAAGATTATTTATTTCAAAAAAATCATTTTCTTAGTTGAAATAAAACTACCTGCCTTCAATTGATAAAAATAAATTCCACTCGATAGTTTACAGGCATCAAATGTTAATGAATAAACTCCCGGGAATTTAAATTCATCCACCAGTATTGCAACTTCTCTTCCTAGAATATCATAAACTTTCAATTGTACATAACCGCCGACCGATAACTGATAACCGATAACTGTGCTAGGATTAAATGGATTAGGATAATTTTGCTCGAGTATAAATTTATCTGGAATATTATTCGAACCTGTTTCTTGTATTGATGTCGGTGGCGTGGTATCAATAAAAGCTAATGACTGCAAATTGAAAAGCTTATCGCTTCCTGAACCCTTGAATCTTAGATAGAGATCATGATTGCCCGAAACGGTTTTAAGAATTTTTGTTGAAAAAGTTTTGTAAGTGCTCCAATCACCGGTATTCGAAATTAAACACTCGGCAATTTTATCTTTGGAATCGAGTGAGTCGAGCCAGACTTCAATTATTCCGCCTGAAGATCCGCATGATGCAACAATTAGAAGCGAATCCGATTTCTTTGCATACTGATTATTACCGAATTCAACACCGGCATACAGCGCCCAATCATCATTATGGATGTTATCAAGAAAATGAATTGAACTTGGGCGGGATGGAGGAGTAGTTCCAAATTGATTTACCGGCTTCTGCAATTGCATCAGTAAATTTTGCGTAATACCACGCCATAAAAATTTCATCTGTGTGAAATCCTTTTCCAAAAATTTCTTCCCATGTTCCCGATTCCTTGTAACCATTTTTTCCCCAAACCTCGGCAAATTCCGGCACAAGATTTTTTTTGTTCTTAATTAAATAATTCATCAACTCTGATGGGATGGGCTCTCCAAATTTTTTGTTTGCTAATGGATGGTAATCTCGCGCCGTGGGTAGCATCCCAATTTCATTCTCCGGTTGAATCATTATTATAGTATGATTATTCCCGTCAATCTCTTTGACGTGTTTCATTAATTCTTTGAATGCGTTTAAGTCTGCTTTAAGATTTTCTTCACTAAATGGAGTTAGTATTTCGTGACTTCTTCCTTTATCGTCTTTTACTCTGGGAAATCGTTGCTGATCTTTTTTAACCCATGCGGGTGCATGACTCGACATACTATTTTTCCAAGATCCGAACCAGAGTAAAACAAGTTTCAGATTATAGTTTCTCGCCTCATTAACTAATTGATCGAAAAGAACAAAATCAAATTTCCCCTCGCTCGGTTCAATCAATTCCCAATAAACCGGAACAAGTACTGTATTCAAATTCATCGTTTTTAATTTCGGCCAGATCGGGTTCATATACTCAAGACTTGTAAATGAGGAATTTCCCAGCTCACCGCCTAAAACTAAAAAAGGTTTGCCATCAACTATTAATTGAGTGGTATAACCTTTTTTTGATAAGTGCGGAATGTTTTTGGAAACATCGTTCTGAGCGTTTATCGAAATACACACTAATAGAAGTAGTATAATTTTTCTCATATTACCGTCCCTATTTGTATAGAAAAAAACTATTTCAACAATATTTGTAGTAATTATTCTGGGTATAATCTATTTATATGATGAAACAAGATTTTTATATGAAGAAGAATGATCATTAATTGTTATTTCAATGTTTATCGGTTTTAAAATGCTGAATCGTTATTAACTAATATAACAATCGGGTAAATGCACGCAAGTCAAATCGATTTAATTTATTGAAAAAAAATTATGTAATTGAACATTCAAAATGAATTGAAATAATAAATTATTTTTTGAACCAGATATTAGAAAGTAAAACCAAAAGTTTTCAGACTTCACTAAAAATATTCTTGCCGTTTTTACTATTTTTGAACTATTGTTAAATAAATATTTGGAAAGATAACATGTCAGTTAAAACGCAATTAGCAGTAATAGGTGGTGGTCCCGGCGGATATGCAGCTGCATTTCTTGCGGCGGATTTAGGTATGAATGTAACATTAATAGATCTTGAAAAAAATCCCGGTGGTGTTTGCCTCTACCGCGGATGCATTCCATCCAAGGCATTGCTTCATGTTGCCAAACTTATTCACGAAGCTGATGAAGCAAAAAAGTGGGGTGTTGATTTCGGGGAACCGAAAATTGATATAAATAAACTTCGCGATTTTAAAAACGGAGTTGTTACAAAACTTACAGGTGGATTGGGTCAGCTTTGCAAACAGAGAAAAGTAAATTATATAAATGGAAGAGCTACGTTTGTAAACTCAAATACTTTATCAGTTGCTAAGCTTGATGGAACAACCGAAGAAGTAATTTACGAGAAGGCAATTCTCGCAACCGGATCTGTTCCGGCAATGATACCCGGGTTTCCGACTGACTCTCCACGTGTAATGGATTCAACTGCAGCTCTTGATATTAATGATGTTCCGGAAAAATTATTGGTAATTGGCGGCGGATATATCGGATTAGAGTTGAGTACGGTTTATGCTTCTCTTGGTAGTAAAGTTACAGTCGTAGAAATGTTGCCCGGATTATTGCCAGGTGCAGACCGCGATATGGTTGCAGTACTTGAAAAAAGATTGAAAACAATTCTCGATAAAGTCTATACAGAAACAAAAGTTGTAGAATTGAAAGATAACGGAAAATCGGTAGTTGTAAAGCTTGAAGGAAAGAATGTTACAGAACCAGAACAGACATTCGATAAAGTTCTGGTATCAATTGGTAGAAAACCTGTTACAACGGGATTCGGACTTGAAAACACAAATGTTAAGGTTAATCAACGCGGTTTTGTAATTGTTGATAAACAATTGAAAACGGATGATCCGAACATTTATGCTATTGGTGATATTGTCGGCGGCGCAATGCTTGCTCACAAAGCTTCGGCTGAAGGTAAAGTTGCTGTTGAATCAATCCTCGGTCATAAAGTTGCCTTCGAACCGAATGCGATTCCAGCAGTTGTATTTACTGATCCTGAGATTGCATGGGCTGGATTAACAGAAACCGAAGCACGCGAAAAGGGAATTAAAGTTGAAGTCGCAAAATTCCCCTGGGGCGCAAGCGGGCGTGCGACTACATTAGATAGAAACGATGGAATGACTAAACTTATAATTGAACCCGAAACCGAACGAATTCTTGGCGTAGCTATCGTTGGTGTTGGCGCCGGCGATATGATTGCAGAAGGAACCCTGGCAATTGAAATGGGTGCGGTGGTTAAAGACCTTGAACTTACTATTCACCCGCATCCTACTCTTTCGGAAACAATGATGTTCGCAGCGGAACTATTCTATGGTCATGCAACGGATATGTATAGACCTAAACGGAAATAATATTAATTCCTAGTCCGGTACTTGCCGGACAAAGAAACTCACATTCTCTCTTCAAAAAAATATTTTCTTTGTGAATTAGTATTTTTATTTGCCAATTAGGTTTTTGTACGCTTGTAAGTTTTTTATGTTATCAAATTCTGAATCATTTTCCGGACTTTCTTTTGGCATTCCTCCATTAATTGCTTTTTCGAGATACAGCAAAGCTTTATCAGAATTATTCATTAAAGAGTAAGCAGCAGCAACGAAATAGAATATTTCACTTTGATTTTCCACATTAAGCTCAATTGCTTTATTGCAATATTTTTCCGCTTCTTGTTTTTCATTTAATCTTGCAGCTGCAATTGCCATCCATTTATATGGATCCGGATAATTACCCGTTTCTTTTTCGATAAACTTTTTAGAGTTCTGAATAACATCTTCATATTGTTTATTCATATAATGGCAAAGAGCTAAATCTAAATAAGCGGCATGAGTAACAACATCATCAGAAATAAGTTTTTCATAAATTGGAATTGCTTTTGCGTAAACCCCATAAGATTTATAGAGCCGGGCAAGTTCTAAAGAAACATCTGTAAGATTTGGATTCAACGATAAAGCATGTTTAAAATGACTTTCTGCATTTTCAAGTTGGTTTAAATACCCATAACAAATACCCATGTGATAATTTAGTTCAAGGTTATCGGGCTTAATCTTATGACTGAGTAAATAATATTTTAGAGCTTCTTCAAAATTTTGTTTTTTAAAATTAATTTCTCCAGAAAATGCTAATGCGTTGAAGTCGTTTTTATCATGCTCAAGAACTTTTTTGTATGCTCTTTCAGCATCGTCGTATTTTTCTTCATTAAAGTAAATATCGCCTATATTGTTGTAAAGTTTATAACTTTTGGGATTTTTAGCAATCACCTTTTCATAATATGGAATTGCCTCAGAAGGTTTTTTTAGAATTTCTTCAATGTATTTCCCGTACATCCAGTACACTGTTGGAGAGTCATATTTCAGATCAATTGATTTTTTAAATAATGGACCGGCATCATTCCAACGTCCCAGATAAGCAAGTGTAATTCCTTTCTCTCCGTAAGGATCCGCCCAGGTAGGGTCATCTTTTATCGCAGAGTCAAAATATGGGAGTGCTTCTTCTTCTCTTTTCAATTCTCTAAGCGCTACACCAATATTACAATCCATTCCATGAGGAATAATTTCATTACATTTTTTGAAATAGGTTATAGCTTGTTCATATTCTTGGTTTGTCATAGCGTTGGTTGCGGAGTTCAGATATTCTTGAAATTTTTCCTTTTGACCTGGAATTGTAATTTGTATCGTATATTTATCAACAATACGTCGTCCGTCTTCATTGGAATCATCCCCACTATGAAGTTTTTTCTTACATACAACACATTCGTCTTTAGCCGCACAATCACTGCAAACTCTTGCGTAGTCACCACCAACAGTATTTTCTTTGCAAAAGTAGCATCCGATATTCCACAATCCGCCTTCTTTTACCCAGCACTCTTCACAAATTTTTGCTCTTTTACTGCTTGAGGAAACGCTATTATTACACGTAGCACATTTTCCATTACCTTTATCTTGCAATTCTTTATGCATTTTGCAAATCGAAATATTAAAGTATTTAGGTTGGGCTTTAAGGATAGATTTTTCCACAAATACGTTAAATATAGTTGCAATAATTAATTGATAGATAAAAAATCTAATTATTGTTTTCATTTTATCACCATAAAGTTTATATGAAAAAATTCCCGTTGGAAATAACAAACCGGAAATCCTCCGGCTAAATCTTCGGGAGGTTATTTCCTTTTTATAATTATTCTGTTGGCTCCCAAATAATTTTTCAATTCATTAATAAATATTTTATAACGATTTCTAAAACTCTTTATCTATATAAGAACTTTCGCATTATTTACAGAATTCTTCGAGAAGTTTTGATGCGTTAATAAAGTCTCCATTCTTGCTACCCAAGTTCCAATCTTCGCAAGCCCCTGTTTTATTGTCCATATTATATTTTACCGATCCCCTTACTGTATAAAACACACCCTTTTTTGAATTAGCATTTATCGCCTCGTTCAAATCATTAAGTGCAGCCTCAAATTTTTGTAACATGTTGTATGCAGACCCGCGGGTATAAAAGATATCACTAATGTCTGTATCCTTAAGGAAATCTTTTTTTTCAATGGCTTTATTACAATCCTTTATGACATCGTTGTAATTTTTGAGGGCAAAATTTGATTTTGCTTTTAGTGCATAAGCATCAGCTAAAGAAGGGTTCCACTCTGTTGCACTAGTAAAATTTGCTAAAGCCTTTTCAAAATCTTCTGAAAGGTATTGTTTAAATCCCTGATCATAAAATTGTTTTGCCGTGAATTCTGAAGAACCTCCACTGCCGAAATCTGTTTCTGCTTCGTTTTTAACAACCTTTTTCAGTTCAGACTGTGCAAGCTCTTTTTTTAACTTTGCTTCATCGACCATGTAATTATTTTCTATACACTTGTCAAAGTCTTTGATAGCATCTTCATATTTAGCAGCAAGGTTATTGGCAAGCCCCCGTTTATAATAAGCCTCAAGATAATCTCCTTCTGTATTTCTAGAGAAATAATCAATTGCTCTTGAGTAATAACTGATTGCTCTTTCATACAATTTTGAGTTAAATGCCATCTCCCCAGTTAAAAAAGCGCGTTTTGTTTGAGCATCCTGAGCTGATAAGAGTGAGGTAATTGCTATTAGAATTAGAAAAGCCAAAAACATCTTTTTCATTTTACTGCTCCTTTATTTTTAAATGTGTTTATATATAATGTATCAGTAATCAATTTTATAAAGTGATTTTAAATACTGTCGTGCTTCATCAAAGCCCATATCAATAGCTTTTTTCAGATCGGCAATTGCCTCATTTGATTTATTCAGTTTGTAATAGATTAATCCGCGTGTTGCATAGAGTTGCGCCTCTTCGGGTGCAAAATTAATCGCTGAATCGATCTGTTTAAGTGCTTCATCAAATTTTCCCATCTTCAAATAAATAGTTGCGCTTAATGTGTAGGGATCCGGAATTATCGAATTTAGATCTTGAGCGGTTGAGGCATCTTTCAATGCTTCGTCATACTTTTGCATCAGAAAATAGATTTGTGCTCTTTTCAAATAATAATCAACCCATTCGGGATTCATTTCAATAGCTTTTGTTAAATCGTTTATTGCCGCATCGAATTTTTCCATTTTACTGTAAACGATTCCGCGCAAGGCATAATCATCAGCTAGGTTTTCAATCTTAATAACACTTGTAAAATCATTTATAGCTCTGTCGTACTCACCATTTTTATCATATGCTTTAGCTCGCATTCTAAATGCTGGCGGATGCTTCCCGAATTTTAGGAGTACTTCAGAGTAATCTCTTAATGCAAGTTTTGATGAATCCATTTCGAGGTATGAGTTACCACGATACATATAGGCAGATATAATTTCCTTAAATCCGTTATCCCTTTTCCACTTATTAATAGCATTTGTTAAATATCCAACAGCACCCTCATAATTTTCTTCTTGATAAGCGGCAATACCAAAATCAAGACAATCTTCAAATGAACCGCAGTCGTACTGCGCAATTCCTTCAATTGAAATCAATATCAGTAACAATAGAATTTTGGGGAATGTTTTCATAGTCTCCTCACTTATTTAAATCTATTTTATTTTTTCAATGCTTATGAAATTATCTCCGGTTTTCTGATAAGCAAATACCAGTCTATTATCTTTCGTGAGCGCGTATTCTATCCACGGATAAGGTCCATATTTTTTGTCTTTATATTGAAGATAGGTACCGTCTTTTTTTTGGAAGGTGAAACAGTAATTTTTTTCATCTTGTAAGAAAGTAGGAATTGAACATTCTTCAAAAGGTCCTAAAGTTATTTGATCAACTTGCAGATAACGCCCGCCATCTTTTACATATTGCCACGCTATCCTTTTTCCGGAGGATGAGAAGTTGGGATAGAATACTTGTTCAATCGGCCCGACGATATCATCGTTCACACGGGCATATAAGCTACCATCTTTTACATACCTAATACCGAGAATTGAACCATTATAAGAGAGAGCAATATCATCAACCTTGGCATAAGGTCCGTAAGTTTTTTCATTTCTAAAAACGTATTGCTTCCCATTCTCACTATAAATAAAGCTGAGAGTTGATCCATCATCTGATATTTGTAATCTTGAGATTTTATCGAAACCATCAAATGTTTTCCAGTTATCTTTGGTTGGTCCGACAAAATGTACTAATGTTTCGTCCTCTTTTTTAAATTCAAATGCATAATGAGAACCATTTTTAGATAAATACGGACCGTAAGCATAATCATATGGGCCAAAAGTAGCGTTGCTAACTTTAATGTATGTTTTCTTTTCTTTTTTGTATGAGTATCCTAAAGTTGGATAGCCATTTGAAACAGTTGGGTTTGGCTCATCTTCAAAAGGTCCTATTTGTTTATCTCCAAATTGTATGAAATACTCTTTTCCTTTATTGAACCAGAAATAAAAACTGGAACTGTGCTCGGGAAAACCTACCTCGTAACTGCCGCCGTCAAAGGGACCGAAAATCTTTTCATTTACTTGAACATATTTTTCTTCAGTATTCTTGAAATAAACAACTCCAAAGAACTTTGAATCACTTGAGAAAAGAACTCTGCCGGTATTTAGAAATGGTCCATAATTTTTTTCGTTAACCCGGAAGTATTCACTCCCATTTTCTTCATATTGAACAACATACCGCGATCCATCGGGGCTCAAAGTAAACAAACTGATAAATTCAAAGGGACCGATCTTTTTTTCATTGAACTGCAGATATTCCTTTCCCCCTTGTTCATATTTAAATGCCAGAGTTGAACCGTAATAAGACAATTTGGGCTGGGTAACTTCAATACCGCTTTCGATTTGGATTTTCTTCTTTTCAGTTTGGCTTATTGAGAAAGAAGTAATGCACAATAGAAGTATTAGTAACCGTTTCATAGATACTCCCTTACTTAATTGTTCAATATTAAAATTTAACGCCCCCGTACTTTTCGCGGTTCCTTATTTTGATTTTGTTCTCTTGATTTCTGTTCAATCTCTCTTGCCTTTTGAAAAGCTTTCTCGGCATCGTCGTTTAGACCAAGCCCTTTATAAGCTTTGCCTGTAGAATTCCAAAGATCAATCATCTGTCCGGGCGGCATAGGTATTCCAGCCGAGAAAATCCTGTTCAAACAGAATAGAGTCTCTTCAAATTTGTTTTTAGCCAGAAATTTGTTCGCAATTTCCAAAACCTTAACAGCATCATACCGTTCCTCTATCTTTAACTCTGGAATTTTTGACTCCGCCAATTCAATATAATCCTTTACGCTTTCTTCATACAAAACCAAGCTGTCAATTTGAACTGCATTGTTATATCTAACGATTGCACTAACGAACTCTTTATTATTATAATATTGTTCCGCAGAGGTGATCTCATCAAGTGCTTTTTTTCGTTTGGGTGAATTATCTACAGCAGATATTACTTTATCAAGGTTAGCTATACACTCGATATAATTTTTATCATTCCTATGATACTCATTTAATGTTTTTATGATATTGGCCTTATCATTTTCCTCCCACTTAAATGTTGGATATTCAGAGTACAATTTGAAATCCTCAGTAATTTTGTTTGAGAGCAGAGATGCTTTTGCTCCTTTGGGCCGACCCAAAAGCTCACATAAGTAAGCTTTTAATATAATACCGTCACCCGGAAACGGGGCTTTTGGCAATTGTAAATTCTTGAGTCTCTCCACCGGAATGTTTGTTTCTTTACCAAGAATCCAAATTGTAAGATCAAGACCAACATTTTTTTTAACAAGAGCTTTTGTCATCTCGTCTGAATCATCCCAAGCATAATTTATATGGTGAGTATAAAGCGGTAATTTTTTCGCGAATAAGATCATGTTATCCCACCAGCGAAGTTCGACGTAACTTTTGTTAATCCTTTCGTTGATGTTCTCAAGAAAGTAACCAAGAATATCCAGCGCATCATCATATTGATGATTTATTGTCAGCAGAACACTCCAACAGTAAAAATCTTCCCAATTCATTTGTTTTATTGTTCGAAATTTGTCCACCGTCTCTTTGAATTTACCTTCCTGAATAAATTTATCCACCTCATCGTAGATTAATTGACGTTGGGATTTTTCTTGAAAGGAAATAGATTCACAACCAAAACAACCAGATGCAATGGAGCCGCTTATATTTGCTGCAGTAAAAATCATCAACAACATTAAAATGAAAGTGAAATTTTTCATGACAACCCCTTTATTTATTTCAAGTAATTCTCAAAAATCATTTCCCTTACAGGTCTTCCGATAACTCTTCATGTTTAGCAACACCTTTTTTTGCTTTTTCGATCTGTCTTAGTTTCAATTCACCCGCTTGATAAAATCCTTTTATGCTTATCTCAAAAACAGCAATTGATTTTGTTCAATCATTATTTAAAAACAGTTCTATAATCTTTGCCTCCTTATCAATCTGAATTTTAGAAATAACCTGACAATAAGTAATGCCTGATATTAAAATGAAGACAGCAAAAAATTTGTGTTTCATATATAAACTCGCAGTTTTATTTGAAAATCAGATTTTATTTTGAATTAGACTTCTAATTTTTTCTATGAAAATATTAAATTCGGCTTCGCTGAATGCATCATCTGTAATTCTAATTCGGGGTCCTGAGAAAAGCGTAACGCCAGGAATCGAGGAATTGGCATAACCACCGAGTAGAATATTCACAATTCTTCTATTTATTTTTTTGAAAACATTTATTCCGGTTATTTGTTTTTTGTCAACTCTATTCTGAAGTAGTTTTTGTCCACGGTACACAGTTAAACCGTCATTATCAATTGATACCATTTGAACTCCTTTTTTTATCCATCTTTTATAATCAATGAACATATAGATGAATAAAACGAATATTCCGAGAATGAAAATGAATGGATTATATATTAGCCGGATGGTCAATAGAAAAAAAAGAATAATAATTCCGGCAACCATTGCTCCAATATTTATCAGAAAAAGATTAGAGCGGGAGCCGATCATTGTGAAAACATCATCACTTTCCGAATGACCCGTGATTTGAGCTATTTGTTTCTTATCATTCTCAAATTTGATTTGTAATTCTTCCCAACTGCAGGCTTCTTCGTATGTAACAAAATATTTATTGGATGGGTATCGGTTTTCAAATTGTCTTTTTGTTAACAATGCCAAATGTGAAAGTTCACCTGCGATATTACCTGTTGCCGAGAGTTCAGCTTTATCAACAATTTTTCCGGTAGCTATTTCTTTTACAATTAAGAAATACATAATAGAGCCCACAAGAAAAAACCGGAGAATTAATTAACCTGTGAAAGTTGTTATTCTTAAAGGTTTCTTTTTGAATTCAGAAACAGAATCAATTATTTCTATTTTTAGAATCATTATTGTTGCGGTGTAAGTTGATTTTCTTAGGCTTGTCAGGTCGTTTTGTTTAGCAGGACCAAATGGAGAAGTCATTTTACCAAATTGGTGTAATGACATATATTCATTTGAAATTAAAAAACCCTCTCAAGAAAAGCAGAATACCTATTGGCTAACTATTTTCAGTTGAAAAAATTATTGAGAGTATTTCCTTATAACCGGATGAAACTTAGCAAAAGGAATTATTTTTATCAATAATTCTTTTTCTCTTTAAGTTATCGGGAAATTAAGAATGTTTAATAATTGATTTATTGGATTTGTTCATACTTTCCAGCAAGAAGAAAACTTATTATGAAAGAGGTGATATCTTTTTCATTGGAAATTAAAGCGCTAACTCTTTAGGTTCGGGTTGGTATTTATTACAATTTCAGGGAAAATATTTTGAAAACCGGTTATTTATTGACATTCTTTCTTCTAAATATATCTATATGCTATTCCCAGAACTACGATTGGGTTAAACACGACTCTCTGGTTAAAGCTGGTATCAACCAGATTTACGGTATTGAGTTTGATAAAGCGGAAAAAACCTTCGATAGAATTGTAAAAGAATACCCAACGCATCCCTCGGGTAAATTTTTTAAGGCAATGACTACATGGTGGAGAATACTTCTTGATCTTGATGACGAAAGTATGGATGATAAGTTTTATGATCAGCTTGAAGAAGTAATTGATTTGTGCGATGATATACTTGATAAGAACTCAAGAAATGTAGATGCAATGTTTTTCAAGGGAGGATCGCTTGGTTTCAGAGGACAGCTTCTTGCAATACGCGAAAGCTGGTTTAAAGCTGCTCTCGATGGAAAAGATGGTTTAAATATGGTATTCAAATCTTATGAAGTAGAACCTAAAAATGTTGATGTTCAACTTGGATTTGGTATTTACCACTATTATGCCGATGTAATTCCAAAGAAATATCCTGTAGTAAAACCATTTATGATTTTCTTCCCCAAAGGTGATAAAGAGAAAGGTCTTAAGGAACTTGAATACGTTGCATTAAATGGTAGATATACATTAATTGAATCCCGCCACTTTTTGCAGAAACTTCATTTCCAGTTCGAAGAAAACATGGAAGAATCCCGCCGATGGGGAAGAGCATTGCTTAAAGATTTTCCTAACAATCCTAATTTCCAGAAATATTACGGACTTACTTTTGTAAAAGAAAATAATTATCCAGAAGCAGTCAAAACTTTCCGGGATATTTTCAACAAAGCAGAAAAAGGTTTGCCGGGCTATAACAAACGTTACAAGAGGGAAGCATCTTATTATATCGGTCAGGAATTTAAGAACCGCGATGTTGCTGATTCTGCTGCTCACTATTTCGAAATTTCAGAAAAGCTTTCAAGAGAACTTGATAAAGGGAAAGAATCGGGATTCTTAATTAATACAGTCTTATATCTCGGTCAGTTGTATGATATGCTCGGTCAACGTGATAAAGCAATTAAATATTATAACGAAGTGCTGAAGTTGAAAGAGAGAAACAATTCACACGCACTTGCTAAACAATATTTAAAAACACCCTATAGAAGATAATTGAGAATTGATAATTGCGAATTGAGATTTTACTCCACTTGAAAACTCATCATTCTAAACGGCACATTAGAAATCATACATTATAAAATGTTCATTATAAATTAGTAGAAATTCCGAACCTGTGAATAGAACCGATATATCCGAGTGAAGAGAATGCATAATCAACTACATATGAACTGACATTAAACCCTAATCCAAGACTAAATCCAGCAAGACCGGCAGTTGTTCCTATTTTAAGTTCTTTCCTTTTTTCATTATCGTAGCCGAATCTTAAGCGAAAGCTTGGACCCAATTTAAATTCTCCACCCAATGTAATCTGTTTAAATCGATCAATGAAATTATCCTGCTTCTCATTTAATTTGTTGAATGACCAGAAAAACCGGAACGGTAAATTTTCCAGCTGTTTAGAAAAACCGAATCTCATATCGAGCGGTAATTCTTCTTTAGTATCAATGTATGAAGTAAGTTGACCGCCAAGATTCAAAACTGAAAATCCAAAATTCCATTTTGAATCTGGAATTTCATAATGTAATCCCAGGTCCACACCTAAAGCTGTTGATGAATAATTTTCGATACCAGAATAAATGAATTTAACGTTTGCACCGTAATAGAAATTTTGATCTAACCTATTACCATAACCGACAATAAATGCAATATCACCTGCACCAAAATTTCCATACTTAGTTCCATTTGCATCGGCTTTAGTAAATTCACCGTAGTTGATATACTTAACTGCTGCGCTAAATCGGCCTATACTTTCAAACTCTCTGGAATAAACTAAAGATGCCGAATTTATATCCATTAAATGTTTTAGGAATGAAAATGAAATTGGAGAATTATTCAGAAAATTTATTCCAGCCGGATTATAGAATACTACATTCGGATCATCATTATTAGATACAAAACTTCCGGCTACTGCTGCTGCTCTTGGACTCGTATCGAGGTTTAAAAATTTATATATGCTCTGGGAATAAGTAGATGTTGATATTAATAATAGAATAATCCAGAATTTTTTCATATTTCTTCCAAATTGATGTTCGATTTTAAAGATTATTAATTATAAAGGCAAGGTAGTCTTTAGTGACGATTAGAACTTAATCGACAGCTCAATCTTATTAAAGGAACATTTCTAAAGTGGAATCTGTTAGATTTAGCAAACTTTAGATAAATTTCGATTATAAAAATAACAGGAGCTACAATGAATGGATTTAAAACCGTAATATTAATGACACTTATGATGTTACTCTTTCTGTTCGTCGGAAATCTTCTTGGTGGACAGCAAGGGATGATGATGGCGTTTATATTTTCCCTTGCAATGAATTTTGGTGCTTACTGGTTTTCCGATAAAATTGTTCTTACGATGTACCGTGCGCATCAGGTTACAAGAGAAGAACAACCGCAATTATATGATATGGTTGAACGGCTTGCATCCAGAGCTGAATTACCGATGCCTAAAGTATATATCATGGAAAATCCTACGCCCAATGCTTTTGCAACCGGTCGTAACCCTCAAAACGGTGCGGTGGCTGTAACAACAGGAATAATGAATATTCTTAATAAAGAAGAATTGGAAGGAGTGATTGCACACGAATTATCACATATAAAGAATCGGGATATTCTTGTAAGTACAATTGCTGCTACTCTTGTTGGAACGATTACTTTCATTGCAAGGATGGCAGGTTATGCTGCAATGTTTGGCGGCAGCAGTAGGGATAACGACAGAGGTGGTAATGCATTTTATGAACTGGCACTATTAATTATTGCACCAATTGCTGCGGTTCTTATTCAGCTTGCAATTTCCCGTTCGCGTGAATATATGGCAGATGAAGGAGGTGCTCAAATTTCAGGTAAGCCGATGGGTCTTGCAAATGCACTTAATAAACTTAATCAGGCTAATAAAATGTTGCCGATGGCACATGCCGGTGCATCTTCTGCTCATATGTTTATTGTTAATCCGCTTAGCGGTAAATCGATGATGAAATTGTTTTCTACACATCCGCCAATTGAAGAGCGAATTGAAAGATTGAAAGAGATTGCTGCGGGAAGAAGATAAATCTAATTCCACATGATTCATCACATTTGAACAGCGAACGATTCCAGAGAGTCTTCGCTGTCTTTATTTATATCCCAACTTTTGTTTGAAATTACTAATTCGATTCTATAATTTGAAATACAACTTATAGACTTTAAGCCCATTTGAAAAGAATATTATTGACTATCTGTACATTATTAATTTTTCAACAGGTTCTATTTGCACAAACCAGGACCAATCTGGATATTGTAAACGATCTGATCGAAAAATCCCTGTTAAATCTTGATAACTCGGTTATAAATAGAAACCTTACATTTAATTTTATATACAGATCCTCCGGTTCATATAGCTTTCTAAAATCTAAAGTGGTCGATTCCTACATTAAGAAAGTTATTCCAATTAGCGAGAATGAATCTTTAGAAAACAAACTTGAGCATTCAATTAATAACATAACGGTTGAGTATTCCAATCCCTATAAGGATGGATTTTTTGGAAATTTATTAATCGAGAGAAGAATTAATATTGATGCTACTTTAATACTATCCGAAAGGGCTGGTATCAAAACAATTGATTTGAGTAATTCTTATAAAGATACGATTGAGGTCGAAAAGATCAGTCGTCTGGAAAATCCGGCAATCCCTTTTACTCAATCAACAATACCGGGCTTGCCCCTTTTTTCTAACCTTTTGGAACCAATTATTGTGGTTGGGACTTTAATCGTTACAATTATTCTGTTTTTTACAATAAGAAGTAAATAATCCTGTAAAAATTGGGGTAAAAGTATATTTCACAGCAAATCAATTTTAACTATTTTTGCACTGCTTTATTTTAACGGAGATTTTTTTGAATAAGTATAATCTAACAATTGCGGTTACTCTAGTAGTCCTTTTCATTTCTGCATGTTCTTCAAGTGTAGATACATCTCAGTTTACACCGGAAGAATATTATAATTACGTAATGCAGTTATATAACGACGAAGATTACGAACAAGCAATTCTCGAATTTCAGAATATTATTTTACAATACCCGGCAAGTTCTGTAAGCGATGATGCTCAATTTTATCTTGCTATGACGTATTTTAAGCGGAACCAATTCCTTCTTGCTGCATATGAGTTCAGTAAGTTAATAAGAAACACTCCGGCAAGTCCTTTTGTGCCCGATTCACAATTTATGCTTGCTGAATCTTATTATCAGCTTTCGCCTCCATATCAGCTTGAACAATCATACACAAAAAAAGCAATTGAAGAATTTCAGGCGTTTATAGATTTCTTCCCTTCAAATTCTAAAGTGGAAGATGCTGAAAGAAAAATTAAAGAGATGAATGATAAACTTGCCGAAAAAGAATACAATAGCGCTTTGATATATCAGAAAATGGAATATGAATATGCAGCGATGAAATATTATTCATTGGTAACCGAATCCTATCACGACACTAAATTTGCACCTCTTGCGCTATACAATAAAATAAAAATTGAATTGAAGAAAGGATTGAATAACGAAGCTCTTTCCGATATAAGCATTTTTCTGAGCCGGTATCCGAACGATCTTAATTCAAAAGAATTACAGGAAATTGAATCGAGATTAATTGCAAAATGAGTAATCAGGAGAAAAGAAAAAGTAAGTTTGTTAGTGAATCAATAGTTACTATGACGGAACTTGTTCTGCCGAATCATACCAATCAGCTTGGTAATTTACTCGGCGGACAATTGATGCACTGGATAGATATCTGTGCGGCTCTTGCATCTTCAAAACATTCCCAAAAAGTATGTGTAACCGCATCAGTTGATAGAATTGACTTCCATCATCCAATTAAACTTGGCAATGTTGTAACTTTGGTTGCATCAGTTAACAGGGCATTTAAAACTTCTATGGAGGTTGGAGTAAAAGTTTTTACAGAATCTCATATAGAAGGAACAAGAATTCATTCTAATACAGCATATTTGACTTTTGTAAGTGTTGATGAAAATGGTAAACCAGTTGAAACACTCGAAATTGTACCAGAGACCGAGGATGAAAAACGCCGATTTGATGAAGCTCTCAAAAGAAGAAAAACCCGGCTTGAGAATAGATCGAATAATAGTTAGTTCCATTTTAATCCTATCTTTTTTTTATTCATCAATAATTCATTCTCAAATTCCTGTTAATGGATTCTGTTCGTTTAAAGAATTCCAGGTTAAATCCGGACTGAATAGATTTCTGCCGGTTGATTTTAATAGCGACGGCTGGCGGGATCTTGTTCTCTTTAACGGTAATGAAAAAAGCTATTCTGCACAGACTTGGGATAAAAATAAATATTCTTCTCCATCTACAAAATTTAGCTCAACATCGTTTTATGATTTTCACATTGTCGGTTCCGATGATCTTCGCGGGAAAAAGTATGCTTTCATTTCGCGCAAGGAAAGGGAAGCGGGATTTGTAACTTTCAGTAAAAACGGAACCATATCAATTCAGTCCCGACTTAAATTCGATTCTAATCCTTCCAGTATTGATGTAGCAGATATTAATAGAAATGGTAAGCCAGAAATACTTGTCTCCGGTTATAATTTTTCTGGTCTCTCTTTAATTTCTGAAGATAAGAACAAGCTGAAGGAAATTTCTATTGATAAAAACAATCTCTATTCATACTCAAGTTTTATCGATCTGGATTATGATGGTTACGTGGATATTGTAGCAGTTGATATGATAAAAAATTCCGCCGTTTTATTTTATAATAACAGGAGCGGAGGTTTTTATCCTGCAAGATCAATTGCTTTGGGTAACGAATTGAAAGAATTACGCATAGCTGATTTTACCAATAACGGATTTCAGGATTTGATCTTTACCAGTGCAGCTGGATTCGAAGTCTTTCAGGGTGATTCGGTTTCTTCTTTTAAGAAGCGTATTACACTAAAAACTCGGGAAAAACCAGATAGATACACAGTTATGGATTTAAACGGGGACGGATTCAACGACGTTGCTTATATCAACCTGGAATCGGGTAAACTCTACATTTCATTTGCAAAAAGTACGAACGATTTTTATCAGCCCATTACATATTTTAAGCGGAGAGGAATTGTTGATATTAATTCCTTTGTTGATAGAAGCGGTAGAAAATTAGCTCTTCTGGACTCCGGCGGTAAAATCTATTTTATAGAAAAAGTAACCGACGCAGAAAATCTTTCTATTCCATTAGCAATCAAACCAACGTTGATTGGTTCATTCACTGTATTAAATACCAGGATGAAAGGATTATATTTTTTAGATGAAGATCAGATGAAAATAAATTTTCTGCTCTCCAGAAAAAGTGCTTTCGATACTTATTATTACCGTGAGTTATCCAGAAATTATAACAACGTAGTTGTTGATGAAATTAACAGAGAGAATCGTACTTTTTATTTTTATTCAAATGGTGAAAATGTTATTGAAATGTTAAGGGTAAACTTCAACCGGTTGGAATTCTCCAAGAGAATTTTGTATGCAGACGGACAGATTCACGATTTAAAAATTACGAGCGACCGAGTTAAGGACATGCAAACTATTTATGTGTTATCCGAAAACAGGAGAAAACTTAGTATCGAAACTTTTGATTTCAGGGATTTCCGATATGTCAGTTCCGGAGCTGCTGAAATTTCGAGCGATGTTGAACAGGCATCGATCACATTCGAATTGTATAAAGAAATTTTTCATATTCAACGCAATCAATCTAATTTGTTGCTGAAAAAATCCGTCTTTAACAGGAAAGTCCAGAGCGAAGAAACCCTCATGTCAAAATCAATTTCCAGTGAAAAAAATATTTATTCGGATGTAGCAAGTTTCCAGGATGAGTCAATTAACGAAAATCTTACGGCTGCATGGTTTTATGATGATAATAATACCGATCTGTTCTTGTATTTAAGGAAAAGACTGAATAAAATTACATTAAAAGATTTTACTCCCTCAATCGGATCGATGAAGTACATTGATGGAGAAAATGAAAACTCGCTTTTTTTATACGATAGAACTAAAGGAAAAATAAAACGGATCGATATCAGTAGCATTGGAAGAAATCTTGATGTGAATGATCTTTTTGAATCAAAGAACATCAATAACTATATTGTTGATAGATTAAAGAGCAAAAAGGAATTTTTAATCTATACCGATAGTTCGGATAATCTAACAAAAATAAAACTTGTTAAATGAATAAGTATTTACTGTTAATTATTGCATTTATATCTACATGTCCCATTTATTCACAAAATCTCGATTCTCTATATAACGAGTTCGTTAGAATCAGATCCTTTGCTGGTAATGTAAAAGAGCCATCCCGTATTACTTCTTCAACCGAACAGGAGAAATGCGGATTCGGAATTATTAATGATGTGAAACTCAATTTCAATAGATTCAATCCGAAACAGAAAGAAGTTTTGTCATTGTTATTATCCCGCCCTCAAGCCGATACAAGTTTTATTACACCTTCAGGTAAATTTAGAATTCATTATAAGAAAACAGGATTTGATGCCCCGGCATATAATCTTAATGATTTAGCAAAAGCTGTTGATTCATCTTATAATTACGAAGTTAACATACTTGGTTATCCGCCTCCTCCGGGGGATATGGGTGCTGGTGGCGACGATCGGTACGATATCTATATTGCAAGTCTGGCTTCGGGATTGTATGGCTACACTGCATTGGAAAATGAATTATCCAAT
>JAGXSM010000307.1 GCA_018333725.1 Melioribacter sp.
CATCTTCAAAATGTAAACCCGTTGTAGGTTCATCAAGAACATAGAGAGTTTTACCAGTGCTTACTTTACTTAGCTCGGTTGCTAATTTTACACGTTGTGCTTCACCGCCGGATAACGTTGTGGCTTGCTGCCCTAATCTTAAGTAACCTAAACCTACATCATACAGGGCTTGAATCTTCCTATTAATTGTTGGGAAGTCCTGGAAAAATTCAAGAGCACTTTCAACCGTCATATCAAGCACATCTGCAATTGATTTGGTCCGGTATAATATTTCAAGAGTTTCCCTGTTATATCTTTTACCAAGGCATGATTCACATGTTACATAAACATCGGGAAGGAAATTCATTTCAATTTTTTTCACACCATCTCCTTCGCATTCTTCGCATCTTCCGCCGGATACATTAAAACTAAATCTACCGGCAGCGTATCCTCGCATTTTTGATTCCGGCAGTTGTGCAAAAAGATCTCTTATGTGAGTAAATAAACCTGTATATGTTGCGGGATTTGAGCGCGGGGTCCTTCCTATCGGCGATTGATCTATTTCTATTATTTTGTCAATAAATTCCAGCCCTTTAACTTCTTTATAAGCAAGTGGAACAACTTTCGATTCATAAATTTTTTTGTAGAGTATTTTAACAAGAGTTTCATTTATTAAGGAGGATTTACCTGAGCCGCTTACACCTGTAACAGCAGTAAATAATCCAATCGGGATTTTTAGATCGACATTCTTAAGATTATTCCCTGTTGCACCGTTTAATTCAATAAATTTTCCATTACTAATCTTCCGTGAATCCGGGATATCAATACGTTTTTTATTTTTGAGGTATTGAATAGTCAACGAATTAATCCCGTTTTTCGATTTAACAATCTCATCGGTTTTTCCTCTTACACAAACCTCGCCTCCATGTTCACCGGCATGTGGTCCAAGGTCAACAATGTAATCGGAACTTTCAATTGTTTCTCTATCGTGCTCAACAACAATAACAGTGTTGCCAATATCGCGTAAATGTTTAAGTGAATTGATAAGTTTAATATTATCGGATTGATGTAAACCAATGCTCGGTTCATCAAGAATATACAAAACTCCTGATAGCTGCGAACCAATCTGTGTTGCCAACCTAATTCTTTGCGATTCTCCTCCTGATAGTGTATTTGCTCTTCTATCCAGTGTCAGGTAATCAAGTCCTACATTAATAAGGAATTCCAGTCGTGATGTTATCTCCTTTAATATTTGTTTTGCTATCAGTTCTTCGCGACCGGTAAGTTTAATATTCTTAAAAAACTGGAAGCATTTTTCAATCGATAGAAATGTTACTTCTGCAATATTCAATTCGTTAATTTTAACTGCGAGTGGTTCTTTTTTCAGTCTTCCACCTTTGCAAGTTAAACAGGTTTTTGTATTCATGAATGATTCAGCCCACTCACGAATTTTATTCGACGAAGTGTTATCATAATAATGTCTAATGTAATTGATAACACCGCCGAACTTATGCATATAAGTAACTGTTCTACCTCCGCCGTATGTATATTTGAAAGGTATTTTTTCTTTAGAGCCATGTAAAAGAACTTCCCATTGTTCAGTACTAAAATTCTTCAATGGAGTATCGTAATTGAAACCGTATTTTTCGGCAATACTTTCAAGTTGATTGAAAAACCAGATATTACGCGGCTTACCTAAAGGAGCTAATCCTTCCTCATTAATTGTTTTATCTTTATCTGGTATTATCATTTGAATATCGAGTTCCTTTTTCTCCCCGAGTCCGTCACAATCGGGGCAGGAACCGTATGGCGAATTGAAAGAGAATGAATTAGGTGCTAATTCCTGGAATCCTATTCCACAGTGCGCACATGCAAAGTTTCTACTATACCAATGATCTTCTTCTCCGTCATTTATTATCAGGTTACCATTTCCGTAATTTAACGCAACTTCAACAGATTGACGGATTCTATAACGCGAAGTTGCATTCACTTTCATCCTGTCAACAACTATCTCAATATCATGAGTTTTGTATCGATCAACCTTAAAATCATCAATAATTTCTTTTACATCACCATCTACTCTTACTCGTAAAAATCCGTCCCTAATAATTTCCTGAAAGAGTTCCCGGTAATGACCTTTCCTTCCCCTGATAACCGGTGCAAGTACCTGTATTTTCTTATCATCAAATTCATTTAATATTGTCTCAATAATCTGGTCAGATGATTGTTTCTCAACCGGACGACCACAATTGTAACAAAATACTTTTCCTACTCTGGCATATAACAACCTTAAGAAATCATAAATTTCCGTAACAGTTCCAACTGTAGATCTTGGATTTCCAGCAGTTGATTTTTGTTCAATTGAAATTGCCGGACTTAAACCCTCTATTAAATCAACATCCGGCTTCTCAAGCATATTAAGGAATTGTCTTGCATATGAAGAAAGAGATTCTATATACCGTCTCTGACCTTCAGCATAAATAGTATCGAATGCTAAAGAGGACTTGCCGGAACCGGATAGTCCTGTAATAACAACAAAAGAATCCCTTGGGATTTCAAGATCGATGTTCTTGAGGTTATGCTCCCGGGCTCCTTTGATTAATATTTTATTAAACAAGTCCATTTTGATAAATTTGCCAAAGTTCAATTTGTTATTTTAGATAAACAGAAAACTAAAATCAATTTTCCAAAAAAAATATTTTTGAAAGAATTACCATTTCATATAACAACAATTATTGAAAAAGCTGAATTCCAATTCAAAGAGAAAGGTTCGCTTTTTATTTCTCAAGTATTTCATGTTGATTCTGAAGAGACAGCTACCAATATTCTGAAGGAAATAAGAAAAATATATTTTGATGCAACACATAATTGTTATGCTTACAAACTTAGTAATGGTGCTTCCAAGTATTCAGATGATGGCGAACCAAATGGTACCGCCGGAATACGTATCTTAAATGCTATTAACCATGAAAATCTTTTTAATTTACTGGTTATTGTTACAAGATATTTTGGAGGGACAAAACTTGGTGTTGGTCCTCTTGGTAAAGCTTATTACGATTCCGCAATTGAAGTACTAAAAATTTCTAAAAAGATTTCGCAACAACTCTACTTACATGCAACAATTCAATTCGACTTCGAATTTTCCAATCTTGTCCATCGAATGATTTCCAAATACTCCATCAAAATTGTAAAAACCGAATTTTCTGAATTGACAATAATTGAGTGTCTAATTCCAGATTCTGAAAGAGAAAAATTTGTTAATGAGTTGACAATTAATTCACTTTCCAAAATAAAAATTGAAGTTACTACCCATAGCCGATACATATAAACCTCTATATGATACGATTTTAATTGTTTTTCGATTAAAAGCTGATAAAAATTATTAATCAGATACTGATATTTTATTTGATTTTATGCAAGGAAGAGTCTAATTTTATGTAGACTAAATCTAAATAGTAGGTAAATTTGTGACGCATGAAGCAGCAATAGAGGAATTCCGGCAATATCTGAAAAAGGAAAAGCATAGAATTACACCGGAAAGATTTGAAGTTCTGGATTATGCGCTGGATTATGACGGACATTTTGGTGCTGATGAACTTTATGTCAAAATGAAAAGTAACAATTCTATTGTTTCCCGTGCGACTGTTTATAATACATTAGAACTTCTTGCCTCATGTGAATTACTTTCTAAACGGAATTTTGGTGAAAATAAAACCCGTTACGAATCAAACTATAATCGAAATAGTCACGACCATCTTATATGCATCAATTGCGGTGCAATTAAAGAATTTTCAGAACCGGAAATTGAAGTAATGGTAAAAGAAGTTGCAGAAAAGCTTGGCTTCCAACCAACCGGTCACTCATTCAATATTTTTGGTAAATGTTCGAATATTAATTGTAAGCATAATAAAAATGCCCAATAGCACTTTAGATAAAGCAAAAAAAGGAAAGATTGTTACAATTGTAAATTTGCCTTCTGGTAATATCCGATCTCAATTAATCAGGCTCGGTTTAACTGAAGGCGGAACAATTAAATGCTTAGAAAGGTTACCCGGCGGTACAATTGTAATCCAAAAAAACCGTCAGGAAATTGCCGTAGGTTACGACCTCGCAAAAAAGATTAAAGTGATTCTTCAATAAAGGATTTTATGAAATCTGATAACATTATAAATATTGATAATAACGGTAAATTAATTATTGATGATTCCGTAAGTGAAATCACTAATAGTGAAAAAGTTGTGCTTGTTGGAAATCCTAATGTTGGAAAATCCTGCATATTTAATTTCATGAGTGGAATGTATGTTGATGTTTCTAACTTCCCCGGTACGACTGTATCAATTACCAAAAGTAATTTCAATGGTAAAGAAATTTACGATACACCCGGCATTTATGGCGTTTCATCTTTTAACGATGAAGAAAGAGTTGCAAAAGAGATAATACTAGATTCTGAAATTATAATTAATGTTGTAAATGCATTACACCTCGAAAGAGACCTTTTCCTTACTCTCCAATTAATCGACATGGGTAAAAAAGTATCCGTGCTTTTAAATTTTGCTGATGAGATCAAGAAAAGGAAAATTAAAATTGATACCAAGAAGCTTTCTGAACTTTTAGGTGTTGAGGTTATAGAAACTTCTGCAATCAACCAAACCGGTTTAGATAAAATCAGTTCCGCAATTCAAAATGCACGAGTCGGAAATCAGCAACTCGACCTTCATTTTATGCTGCAAAGTATTATTGACCAATCGATTCCTCAATCCGAAGCATTACTTATTTTAGAAGGTGATGAAGAAACAGCAAATAAATATAACATACCATGTGGAACACCAGATCAAAGGGAAAATATTTATATCGGCAGAAGAAATCGTGTTAACGAAATTGTTGACCAGGTTGAATACCAGGATACTAAATCAGGTGAATTCTTTAATCGAATTGGACGATTATCACTTAATCCTAAAACCGGATTACCAATTTTAGGAGTTATTCTTGTACTGGTATATTTCTTTATTGGTGATTTAGTTTCTCAACAAATTGTAGATTTTACAGAGAACACAATAGGTAAAGGGCTTTTTGAATACAATGCAAAATCATTTGTAGCAGATTATACCCCAACAACAATAGACGTTAGTATTTATGATGAAAGCGAAAAGCTTGTGGACTTTAAGTCATTCAATTTTCCCGATGGCAAAAATGCTAACGCACAACTCAACGATGAATTTGTAAGCTTCTCAAACCAGCCGGGTGCATCGTCAGAATTTCATTTTGGCAATCCCTTTGTCCGACTTTTCTTTGGTGAGTTCGGTGTTATTACAATGACAATTACTTACCTGTTATTCCTTTTATTCCCTCTGGTTATCGGGTTTTATTTTGTTATGGCATTACTGGAAGACAGCGGTTACCTGCCCCGTTTGGCAACAATGCTCGATAGAACATTTAACAAAATTGGATTGAACGGAAGAGCAGTTATTCCAATTATGCTCGGATTCGGATGTATAACAATGGCAAACATTACTACACGATTGTTAGGTTCAGAAAGAGAGAAATCGATTGTAACTGCAATTTTGCAGTTTGTAATTCCATGCTCTGCTCAACTTGCCGTTATTACTGTTCTATTAAGCGGTGCAGGACTTAAACCGTTATTAATATTCGTCTTTGTTATTGCAACTGTACTTATTACACTTTCAACAATACTTAATAAATTGTTGCCGGGTGAAAGCACACCATTGTTGATCGATCTACCTATCATGGGTTTCCCGAAACTTAAAAATGTTTTGAAGAAAACTTATTATAGAAGTTGGGGATTTATGAAAGAAGCCAGTTTCTGGTTCTTTGTTGGAGCATTTGCTGTTGGAATATTTGAAATAACAGGTATATTAAATATCTGGCAAGATCTACTTGCACCATTAACAACATCATGGCTTAAACTTCCCAAAGAAGCTGCTAATGCATTTGTAATGGGAATGGTTAGAAGAGATTTTGGTGCTGCCGGTCTATTCGATTTGAATTTAACTTCTATGCAAATAACAGTTGCAATTATTACTATAACATTGTTTGTACCATGCATTGCATCTTTTGTTGTTATGCTAAAAGAGCGTGGATTAAAAGAAGGATTAACAGTTTGGGCTGGTACCTGGATTACAGCATTCTTTATTGGCGGATTGGTTGCTCAAATTGTAATATAATTTTTTATGAAACTACCCAGCTTACATAAATACCCTTTAATATGGCGCAAAGATGATTTTTTTATAAAAATCTATTGCTCTATACCTAATGTTGCAACCGGGATACTACTAACAACAAGTAAAACTGCTTTCATTATCGATCCGGGTGATGGAATTTTAAGGGATCTAAATCAGGATGTAGGACCCGAAACAATTTTACGTGTCTCGGATATTTTCATCAGCCATGGTCATCACGATCATATCGGCGGTGTCTGGTCGCTTCTTACATACCTTTCTGTTCTAAGAAGGAAATCCCCACTTGCAATTTACTTTCCCCAGGGGTGTGTTGAAATTGTGAGTATTTATAACGCATTTAAAAAAGTCTATGGTAAGGAACTTACTTACTCAATAATTCTGAAACCGATTGCAGATGAAAAGAGTTTTACTAAAAATTCAGTTAGAGTAAAACCATTCTCTGTTAATCATAGAGAATTGAGCCCTGATGGACACTCCTCAATTAAGATTCCATCGCTCGGTTTTAAATTTACATATGATAGTAAATCGATTTGTTATGGCGGGGACACTGCCTACTCAGAAAATTTGATTAAGTACACAAAAGGTTCAGATTTAGCAATTATTGAAGCCGGTGCAATAGATGAAGAGAGTATTGAACTCCATATGACAATAGAACAGGCTTCTAATATCGGATTAACAGCAAAAGAATATTTCTTGGTTCATGTACCTGAATAATTGTATTTTGCTCACCAAATATTTTAAATCACCTTTAATTGAGGAAGTAATGAAAAGATTTTTCTATATAATTTTTCTTTTTGTTGTTTCATTTTCTGTTAATGCACAGAAAACCTGGAAGGATCCAGAAATAACATCTAAGGATATTAAAGCTCACATTTTTTACCTAGCCTCAGATGATTTGAAAGGCCGGTTCACCGGAACAAAAGAAGAACTGATAGCCGGTGATTATATCCGCGACCAGTTCAAATCCTATGGACTTTTGCCATTAATTAATGGAAGTTATTTCCAATCATTTCCCTTTATAGAAAAAGTTGAATTAACTAAGGATAATTCGGTTTCGGTGAGAATTAACAGCAAGAAAAAGAATCTAAAGGTTAAACAGGATTTCATAACTGCGCCATTTTCTGGAAAAGCAAGCTTATCCTCCCCACTTGTATTTGTTGGTTATGGAATTTCAGCTTCAAAACTTAATTATGATGATTATTCAGGAGTTGATGTAACCGGCAAAGTAGTAATCGCATTACGTTATCACCCGGAACACGACAGTTCAAAATCTGAATTTGAAAGATATTCATCCTATAGGCAAAAGGCATCGGCTGCGCGGGATAAAGGTGCAGCGGGAATTATTTTTGTAAACGGATATTTACCTAAAAATGATGAAGATCAATTGATGGAATTAAGATACGATGGAGCCGGTTCAATTAAAGATTTTTCCGTTCTTCAACTAAAAAGAAATATTATTGATGACATTTTAAAAGCAGAAGGACTTAGTCTGCTTGATATTCAGAAAAAAATAGACTCAGAAAAGAAACCTTCATCTTTTTTGTTAAACAAAACTAAAGTTACACTCTCTACAGAAGCTAAAGAAGTTGAAAAAGTTGGAAGAAATGTAGTTGGATTATTGGAAGGTAACGACCCCGTACTTAAAAATGAATATATAGTAATTGGTGCTCATTACGATCACCTTGGGATTGATCAGTTAAAGACGGCGTCTATGTATAAAGGCAATGACCCTCAAATTCATAATGGTGCAGATGATAATGCATCCGGGACAACAGGATTACTTGAATTAGCCGAAAAATTCGGAGCTCATAAAAATGAATTAAAGAGAAGTATAATTTTTATTGCGTTCAGCGGAGAAGAACTTGGAATACTCGGTTCAACATACTTTACTAATAATTCGCCTATTGCTCTGGATAAGATTGCCGCAATGCTTAATATGGATATGATTGGAAGATTGAACGCGGAAAAATCCCTAACGGTAATTGGTGCGGGGACTTCTTCAATTTGGAAAAATTTATTAAATGAAAAGAATAAATACGATTTCAAATTATCACTTAACGATGGTGGTTCAGGAGGAAGCGATCACCAAGCATTTACTAATAAAAATATTCCAGTCCTTTTCTTCTTTACCGGGACACATACAGATTACCATAAACCTACGGATGATGCTGAAAAGATTAATTTAGCCGGTCAAACAGATGTAGTAAATTATGTCTATTCAATTACCGATGCGATTCAGAAAAGTGATAACCGTCCCGATTTTGTTAAAGTTGAAGAACCCGCTCAAAGGAATGTTCCCCGCTCGCGTGTTACAGTTGGGACAGTTCCCGAATTCGGCTATAATGGCAATGGCTATAAAGTTAGCGGTGTTACCGAGGGTGGACCGGCAGCCAAAGGCGGAATGATTGCTGGTGACATAATCATAAAGTTCGGATCTAAAACCGTTAACAATATCTACGATTTTATGTATGCAATGGGTGAATATTCCCCCGGTGATAAAGTTGATGTGGTGGTACAACGCGACGGAAAAGAAGTTACGCTGAATCTCGAGTTAACTACCAAGTAGAATTCACTCTTAATATTCTGATTAGAAAGGCGAATCGATCTGGTTCGCCTTTTTACTTTATACATTTTACAGCATAGTAGATAAACCAACTCGTACAACAAATTTTTTATTGGCGCCGTAAGAAAAATCAATTCTGCCTATACCGAATAGTTTACCTAAGCTTATATATCCTTCCCAATAAACTGAATTTTGAACATTCAAGGGGAAATAGTTACTTTCATTCCAAAGTTTTAGAATATTAATTCCTGTTAATACATCAAAATTAAGGTCGGTAATAAAATCAAGACCTAGAAATTGGAAAGGGATTGTGCGCCAATTGTGTTCAGCATGAATGGCAATTTGTTTATCACCAACAAACTCATAAGTATTAATTCCCTTCATTGACAAAAAAGGCGAATAAACATTTAGTGCAGTTGTAGGGGTTATTAAATGCTGCGGACCATAGTTACCAATAGTAAATCCACTTTCAATACCAAATAAAAAGTATGGGGCTGAGAATAACTCTTCATAAATTGTAGTGGTTGATACCTGAGCAATTATTTTGAACCGCTTATAATTAAAACTACTACCTAAAATAGGATTTGAAAGATCAAGTTGTGCAATTAAACCGTCATTTATAAAGGGTCTAAATTGATATGGATTTTCTCCCAACTGGATATTAAATGAAATTCTATTATCGTTACCTTCGTTAATGGAGGGATTATTTCTTACAATCCTATTCGAATTAAAAATACTATGATATTTCAATTCAACAAGGGATTCCTGTTTTTCGAAAATAAGAGATGAATTTATTGTTACTTTTTTCAAAGGTTTACTTGATATTTCTAAACTAAATCCTCTTGAACGGAAATAATTAAATTGATCATTAAACCCAAGAAGTACACTAATTCCATTAACAAAGTCAGGATAAGGATTGAGTAATTGCGTCTGTTTGGCTTCATCAAATAAATTAAATTGAATTGTGTTAATAATGCTTTTTTCAATTCGGTAAGTTGAAATAAGATTCCCTTCTAAAGTCCTTCTACCAAATGCATAACTCAAACCGATATCTAAATTTAATTTTTTATTAAAAATATTTTCGCTATAATGTGCACCAACAGTTAATCCATTTACACGGTTATCTCTAAACCTAAAAATGGAAAAGAACTTACCAAAAAACTTGAAAAAGCCGCCTTCAGTTCCAGATGCTTCCTTTTGATCACGTTTAACTGCATCTGATACGACTCCACCTAACAACCCTTTATACTTTATTTGAGTAACAACTGTTTTAGAGCTATCCAATTCCCTGTAGGCGTTTTCTTCATCAATTGTTAAAGGAATTAGTCTTAACGAATCAATTTCTTCCCTTTCTAATATATCTGCTTTTACAAATTTTACATCTGGATTATTACTTGAATCATCTTTTATAGTTGAATAAATCTTATATATATAATCAGGTATTACCGGATTAATTTTATAATCACTGAATAAAATAACCTGGTTCATTGCAATTTCATCTGTTGATAATAAGTTAGCAAAATTGAGTCTAACGCTTGCATCTACCTTCTGATAAGTAGGAAGCCAGTATTTGTTAAACTTATCTTTATTCTGTAAGAACTCTACTTCCAGACCATTTACAAACGGGAATCGTAATCCTTCGCTGTTTTTTAACTCCAGAGCTTTTAGAGCATAAGCAGAATCTTCAATTACAATTTTACCTGAAAGCAAAGGTTGAATTTTTGAACGCGGAATTAATTCAATATAATAATCACAACCGGAGTCTGTACTTTTTACATCACGGAGTTTATAGTCGTACCAATCAAATGCATTTTTAGCCAGTGGAAGAAATACCGTATTACCAACTATCTTTAATGTATCATCTGAAAAATCGATATAGACTTTATCAAGTATATTCTGATCGAACTTAAGAGCATTTTTCTTTTCGTTTTCAGTAATATGGACGGATTTTGTAATTATCTTCTCATATTTACCCAATTGGAAGTAGCCGGTTGAAAATTGTTCAGAGACCATTACGACATCACCGGCTGATAGAAAAATATCTTTTGAGAAGAAATTATATTCTAAACTTTTTAATCCGGCTCTATTTTGTTCTTTTCGCCTTATTGCTTCTCTTATTATGCTGTATGCCGGATCTTCATCTGATTTTACAATAATTTCACTTAACTGAATTGGTTCAGGCATTAAAGAAATTTCCAAATACTTACCCGATAACACGGGAATTTGAATTTCTTGTCTTTTATAACCGACTGCAGAAAAAATAAGTACAGGATTTTTTTTACTGGTTGTAAAAACAAACTTTCCTTCCCTATTTGAGGAAGTGCCATATGTTGTCTCAGACAGTCTAATGTTCACATACGGAATTGGTTCACGCGTTTCTGAATTATAAATGGAGCCTGAGATGCGCAATGACTGAGCAACAACCGAATAACTCAGAAGAATGATTATTACAAACATCTTATTCATGAAACCACCAGATTAGTTCGCATAAAGACGAAATCACAAATAGAATTGTTACAATTCTGAAACACAGATATCAATTTTACTAGACTAATTTCCAAGTAAATTATAATTAGTGAAAAGTGACGGTGTCCCTCCCGAATGCCAGAACAATACGTTTTCATTTTCAGAAAATTCTTTCTTTTCAATCATATCTATCAATCCACCGAATGCTCTTCCTGTATATACCGGATCGATCAGGATTCCCTCTTTGCCGGCTAACAATTGAATTGCATCCCTTTCTAAATCGCCAACAACTCCATAACCATCGCCAAGGTATTCTTTACGTAAAACAATATCCTCTTTAGTAAATATTTTTTTACAACCACAAAATTCACTGGATAAATTCAGCAGCTTTAGTAATCTGTCTATATAAGGTCCTTCATCCTCAGCTTTGTCAATTTCAATTCCAATAAGATTTGAACCAACTTGATAAATTTCATTACCGAGAATGATACCGGAATGAGTTCCTCCAGAACTGGAAGCAAACACAATATGATCAAATTGTATTTTGATTTCATCCATTTGTTTTTTCAATTCATTCATTGCCTCTATGAAACCATAAACACCAATCGGGTTAGAGCCGCCATAAGGAATTACATACGGTTTTTTACCAAAATCTCTTAAGTGATCGTTTATTTCAGGAATTTTTTCGCCTTTCCGAAATTCACCTGTCCAATGGATATGGGCACCAAGTAGTTTATCTATTAGATAATTTCCCTGAGGTAGTGAGGGTTCTTCTCCTCCTAAAACAAGATGACACTCCAGACCTGAAATTGCAGCCGCTGCAGCAGTTTGTCTGCAATGGTTCGATTGTTCGGCACCGCCAGTAATTACAGAATCACATCCGCTTGCAATTGCATCGGCTAATAGAAATTCTAACTTTCGGGTTTTATTACCCCCGAATGCAAGTCCTGTAAGATCATCTCTCTTAATATAGATTCTAGGTCCATTCAGGTAATCGGATAATTTTTTAAGCTCGTAAAGAGGAGTTGGAAAGAAACCTAACTTAGTTCGTAAAAGTTTTTTTATTTCCATAGCTTATTCTTCTTACAATTTGATGATATAAAATAATTATTACCAGTATAAGTATAATAACCAGATTAGCATTAGCAACCTCTATTTCGATTGATAACAGAAACGCTCTAATTGAGCCGAGCAGATAGAAATAACATAGAGCAATTTCCAACCTAATTATTTTTCTAATCAGTATTGCTCTTCTTCTGATTAAATAAAAGAATGATATTGCAATTATAAGAAAGAGAACAGTCTCGAATGGTAAAACATATTTAAGATTGTTGTTGAATATTAATCTCCAAATAAAATTAATCAGTATGGAGGTTAAAACAAGAAATATTGAGCGATAATAATTTTTCATTAAAACACTGAATTAAGAATGAGTATCGAACCAATAATCAGAATAAAAAAGTAAATTATTTTTTTAAACTCATCTTCATTTAATTTATTATGGATTTTATTCCCAAGGTAGAATGCAATTAAAATTACCGGTAGCGCATAAATATAGGCCCTAAATACAAATTCTGTCCACAGACCGGATGCACCATGACTCAATGTTATTATTAGTCCGGTCGGAAAAAATATTCCTTGCAATGTAGCTCTAAAATTTTGAGCCGGCCAGCGCCTTAACACTCCATAAATAACCGTCGGGGGTCCATTGGTATTATATGCTCCGCCAAGAATTCCGGCAAAAAAGCCAAAAAGAAGTGAATAATTCTCGTTTTTAAGATAAGGCAAATTTTTTACAAACAAATAATAAATTCCAAACAGAATTAGTAGTATTCCCAAAGTTAGTTTAATTATCTCTTCCGAAGTGTTCTTCAAATAATAAAGACCGATTGGTAAACCAAGTGCTGTTGATAAAATGAATTGCCATGTATCTTTAATACTAATTTTACGCCACGAAGTAAAAAGTAACAACAAGGCTAATGTGGATGCAGTTAATGCCATAATGGGTGTTGCCGATTTGATATCAATAAAAAAGGCGAGCAGGGGCATACCAACAACTGCTTCG
>JAGXSM010000308.1 GCA_018333725.1 Melioribacter sp.
TATGCAGAGTCTTCACTTTGTTCAGATAGATGAATTTTACCCTATCGATTCAACACAGCATAATAGTTTTTATTACTTCCTTCAGAAATTCTATTTTAGTAATCTCAAGCTGGACAAAGAGAAAGCATTATTAATTAATGTGAATGAAATTGGAACTGCAGAAGGTTTGCCCATTAATAAAATATTCCCCGATAAAATAGTAGATCTTTCTTTACGCACTCGCTGGCCAGGCAGCCGGTTAGAAAGACTTCAAAAAACTACGATTGAAATGGTTGATGAGTTCTGCACGAATTACGAGAGAAAAATTCGTGATCTTGGCGGGATCGGATTTTTTCTTGGTGGAATCGGTCCCGATGGTCATATCGGTTTTAATGTTCAGGGGAGCGATCACTTTTCAACAACTCGATTTACACAAACTAATTATGAAACCCAGGCAGCAGCATCTGTTGATCTTGGAGGAATGGAAGTAGCCCGTTCTATTCTTACTATTACTATCGGATTAAATACAATTACTTATAACCCTGATGCAACTGCAATTTTAATTGCTGCCGGTGAAGCTAAATCGACTATTGTAAGAGATTCGGTTGAAAATTCATTTTCAAATAAATACCCGGCAACAGTTCTTCAAAAATTGAGAAACGCACGATTTTATATTACAAATGGTGCAGCGCTTAGACTAAGAGAAAGAAGGTTCGACGATCTTAAAAAAGAATCTCCTGTTACTCAAAAGTCTATCGAAAGAGCTATCATTAATCTTGCTGTAGAAAAACAGAAAGAAGTTAAAGACCTTGACTATAACGATTATGAATCGGATAAATTAAGCAGCCTGGTGTTAGAAAAAACAAATCTTTCATTTACCGAAATCAATAGATCGGTATTTGAAGAATCATTGAAGAAATTTAATAAAGGGATTTCACCTGTTGATAATCAGATAATTCTTCATACGGCTCCTCATCACGATGATATAATGTTAGGATATTTACCGTATGTAATTCATCTTGTTAGAAATGCATCTAATCAACATCACTTTACAATTCTCACAAGCGGGTTTACAGCTGTTACTAATTCATATATGCTCAAACTTGTTGAATCGTTAAAAGAATATCTTGATAACGGAAATTTCATAGAATTATTCAACCAAAATTATTTTGAACCCGCAAGTGAATATGGAAACAATAAAGATGTAAATTTGTATCTCGATGGTTTATCAGCTCACAGTAGAACAATGCGTAAAGAAGCATCTGCAAAGAGACTTTTAAGAAATATTATTGAAGTGTTCGGTATGCAGAGCATCGAAGATGTTAAATCAAGGATTGTAGAACTTACAGGATATTTTAATTCTCAATACCCGGGTAAGAAAGACACACCTGATGTTCAAAAGCTTAAAGGAATGCTTCGCGAATTTGAAGAAGAAATTGTCTGGGCTTATTTTGGTTTCAGCAGAGAAAGTGTTTCGCATCTGCGCCTTGGGTTTTATCAGGGGGAAATTTTTACAGAAAGTCCTGAATTAAACCGCGATGTAATGCCGTTTGTAAATCTATTAAGGAAAATTAAACCGACTGTTATTACTGTTGCTTTGGATCCTGAGGGGAGCGGTCCCGATACTCATTATAAAGTATTGCAAACAATTACAGAAGCATTAAGGATATACGAGAAAGAAGCCGTTGTTTCTAATTTGCGTATCTGGTGTTATAGAAATGTATGGAATAGATTTCATCCGGCGGAAGCAAATATTTTTATTCCGGTTAGTTTGAATTCTTTTGCTATAATGGAAAATATATTTTTAAATAGCTATGGTTCACAAAGGGATGCAAGTTTTCCCAGTTATGAATTTGATGGTCCGTTCTGCCGTCTTGTTCAGAAAATTCAATCGGAGCAATATCAAACAGTCCGTTTATGTCTCGGAAAAGACTTTTTTATGAATCATGATGTGCCGCGGGTGAGGGCTGCACATGGTATGGTCTATTTGCTTGAATTATCTCTGGATCAGTTTTACACTAAGTCGATAGAATTAAAAAAGCTAACTGAATTTCATTCCCATAAATAGAATCTTATGAGCAAACAAAAAGTTGTTGTAACGGGCGGTGCCGGATTTATTGGTAGTCATATTGTTGAAGCCTGGCTCGAACGTGGTGCGGAAGTACATATCATTGATAATTTAAGAACCGGATTTATGTCGAATGTTAATTTGTTCCCTGATGCAATTTTTTATAAGGGAAGTATTACCGATAGGGAACTTGTATTCAAAATTCTTAAGGATACAGATTACGTCCATCATTTAGCCGCATTTGTTTCTGTACCAGAATCAATTGAAAAGCCCGACGAATGTTACGATATAAATATAAACGGATTATTAAATGTTCTCGATGCATGTAAAGAGTTCGGAATTAAAAAAATAGTTTTCAGCAGTTCGGCTGCTGTTTACGGTGATAATCCGGAATCGCCAAAACGTATTACCACCAAGACCGGGCCTAAATCGCCATACGGTTCAACAAAACTGGAAGGTGAAAATCACCTTAAAAATTTTCATGATCTGCATAACCTTGGTGGGGTCTCGTTAAGGTATTTTAATGTATATGGACCACGGCAAAATCCGCAAAGTCAATATGCAGCGGCAGTTCCTATATTTATTAACAATGCTATAAATAATAAACCCGTTATTATTTACGGCGATGGTAGTCAGACAAGAGATTTTATCTTTGTTAAAGATGTTGTAGAAGCAAATATAAATGCAGCTATAAATTCGGAAATAAATGGTGTCTTCAATGTTGCAGCCGGAAGCGCTACATCTATAAAAGAATTAGCACAAATAATTATTGATGAAACAAACAGTAAAAGTAAAATTGAATTTCAGGATGAGAGAACCGGGGATATTAAGTACAGTCTTGCTTCAATTGATGATACAATTAGAGACCTTCACTTTGTACCCAAATTCAGTTTGAAAGATGGATTGAAAAAAACAATTGATTATTATAAAAGCAAAATAAATTAATCCGGTTTAATGATTGAAGTATGACAACCTATTTTATAACTTGAAAACATGAAAAAGCTAATCATTGTTACACTGCTTATTCTGCTTTCACTTCTAATTTACATTTCGCAAGGCGAAAGCTCTTTTATACCCAATTCCTTTTCCAGCCAGGGAAAAAATTATGTTAACGGGATTCTGAAAAAGGAAGCCGGATCTTATAAAAATATTGCTAATTATAAGTTTGATGTAGAATTCTCCGACGTTAACAAAGAAATATTTGTTAAAGAAAATATTATCTGGAGAAATAAAACAAATTATTCTACTAACGAAATTTATTTTCATCTATATCCCAATGCATACAAAAGTAATAATACTCATTTTGCTAAAGGATATAATATTAATTTCCCCGAAGCACAAACAGAAATAAAAATTCTGAAGTCGTTGGTTAATGGATTGCAATCAGAATTTGAATTTGTATATCCGGAAATTTCTAATCCTAACGACAGCACGGTTGCAAAATTTGTTTTAACTAATCCTGTTAATCCAGGCGATTCCGTTCAAATCTATTTTGAGTATAGTCTTAAAATACCTGAATCTGTAAAAAGGTTTGGATATGCAAGGGGTAGAAATTTTTTCTTTGTATCTCAATGGTTTCCTAAAGTTGGAGTATTCGAAAATGGTGAATGGATATGCAGCCCTTACTATGCTTACCTTAACTTCTATTCCAATTTTGGAAATTATTCCGCTACCATTAAAGTACCGGATGGTTACAAGGTTATTTCAACCGGTGTTGAGGTAAATAAATTTATTAATGATAAAATTACCACTTATACAATCGTACAAAATGGTGTTCACGATTTTGTATGGCTTGCAACCGATGATATTTTACACCGAAGCAGTATTTATAAAAGGAAGGATGGAACCGAAGTATTAATTAATGCGTATGTTCAACCGGAACGTGAGAAATATTTCTACAGATATATAGAAGCCGTTAAAAATTGTCTCGATTTCTACGAACAGAATTTAGGTGCGTATCCATATCAAATTATAACACTTGTGGACGTTCCAAAAACTTGCAGCGCCGGTGGAATGGAGTATCCGACATTATTTACTGTTAGTGCCGATCTATTTTCGCCTCAATCTACCGGCTGGCCGGAATATCTTGTTGCTCATGAATTCTCTCATCAATATTTCCAGGGGATATTAGCCAATAACGAAGTTTACGAAGCATGGCTCGATGAAGGTTTTGCTTCTTACTTTGCAACTAAAATTATGTACAAATATTATCCGGATCTTTTAACGTTCTTTAAGTTTGCTTCCTACATTCCTGTTTATGGATTGGAATTCTTCTCCTACAAAGAGATTCCAATAATTTATACTCTTGTTGAAGTACCATTACCCGAAGCTACTCAGAGTTTAGTATCTTACTACCGTAACATGACTATTGGTGCAATTACCGATACTTCTTATAAGCAGCCGTCACGGTTGGCGTATGCTGTTAATTCGTATAGTAAACCAGAACTTGTTCTTCATACGCTCGAACGGTATATAGGTTATGATAAGATGATGAAATTGACGGAAGACTATTACAGCAAATTTAAGTTCGCTCATCCAACTGGAGCTGACTTTTTTAATGCCGTTCGAAAAAATGTTAAAGAAGATATGAACTGGTTCTTTGATGAATTTTTTAATTCAACAAAAATATTTGATTATAAAGTTACCTCGGTTACACAGGTTTCTCCAACAGAATACGAAGTGTTAGCGGAAAGATTGCGGGATGGTATTTTCAAATGCGACGTTTACCTTTATACAGATAAGGAAACATTGAAACAAAATTGGGATGGTAAAGAGCGCTGGAAAATTTTCAAATTCAAAACAGAAAACGAAGTGATAGCTGCGGCGGTTGATCCGCTTCGCAAAAATTTGCTCGATATCAATTTTGCCAATAATTCATTTACAGTTGAATCGAGAATCTGGGCGTCATGGTCGCTCGCAATTCGTGTTTTCTTCTGGGTTCAAAATGCATTGATGATTTTAGGAAGCGTGGGATGATTCAATATATTAAAAATACAATTGTTCATGGAACTCGCTCCGTTTTTCATAACTCGCGTTTGGTAATTTTAATCTGGTTTTTTAACGCACTTTCTGCACTTGTACTTACAGTACCGATACTAAATATTCTAATGGATAATTTAGGAAGGTCGCTGTTAAGCGATCAACTTGCTCTCCACTTCGATTATATGTGGTATGTTCAGTTCCAGAATTTATATAGGGTAAATTTCGATCAGCTCCCTTTGAGTATCTACACTGTAGTCGGTATATATACTTTACTGCAAACTTTTTTTCTGGGCGGTATAATTTCGATTTTTCATATCCCTGAAAAAAACCATATTGTTGATTTTTTCTATGGCGGTGTAAAATATTTTTTCAGGTTCGTTAAAATAACTTTGATCTCAATTGCATTGTATATTATTGCGTTTGTAATCATCGATTACATGGGTCAGTTAATTCATCTTTTCTTCAGAAATTCCGAAAATGTGCGTTTGGAATTTTTCTTCTTTGCGTTGCGATATGTCCTTCTTATTTTCTTCATCGGCGTGGTTTCCATTATTACAGATTATTCCAAGGTTTCACTGGCAGTTAACGACAGGACAAAGATATTCCGGGAAGTTTATACATCAACACTTTTTATAAAAAATAATTTTGCTATTGTATTCACAGCATTTCTAATTGTATCAATTATAGGGGGAGTAGGTGCGGTTGTTTATAACATTATTGGAATGGCAATCCCTCGCACACCTTATTATATGCTTCTCTTATCCTTTATTCTTCAGCAAATGTTGATTATTTTTCGGCTGCTTGTTAGGATGTTATTCTATGCGACAGAAGTAAATTTATATAAGGACCTAAGCGCTGTCGTTGTTCAAGCTGAATCTAATTAAGGAAATTTTATGGCAATATTACCAATTACTGTTTATGGAGATAAAATACTAAGGCAGAAAACTAAACCGGTTAATTCTGTTTCGGATGAGTTAATTGTGAAAATAAAAAACATGCTCGATACAATGCATAATGCAAAGGGTGTGGGGCTTGCTGCTAACCAGGTTGGGTTTAATCAATCTTTATTTATTGTTGATCTGAAAGGAGTTGAAGGTTACGAAAAATTTAAGCCGATGATTTTTATCAATCCGGAAATTGTTCTTCAGTCCGACGAAAAAGTTGTAATTGAAGAAGGTTGTTTAAGTTTGCCAAATTTAAGGGCCGATGTTGAAAGAGCAAAAGAAATTAAGATTCGCTTCCTGAATACTGATGAGCAGCTTTTGGAACTTGAAGCAAATGACTATTTAGCCCGGGTAATTTTACATGAATACGATCACCTGATTGGTAAATTAATTCCTGATAGGGTAAATGAAGAAATAAAATCTCAACTTAAGGATGAATTGAAATTGATAAAGAGCAGGAATGTAGAAATTGATTATCCTATTACACAATTATAATTTTTTTGTCTGGCTGCATAAATGAAAATTGTATTCATGGGCACCCCCGAATTTGCAATTCCTTCTTTGCAAAAATTATTATCAAGTTCGCATAGTATTGAGGCTGTAGTTTCTGCACCCGATAAGGAAAGAGGCAGAGGGCGGCAGCTATCTTATACTCCTGTAAAACTATTCGCACTTGATAGGGGAATCAAAGTTTTTACTCCGGCTAATCTTAAAAGTCAGGAATTCATTGACTCAATGAAGGAAATTAATCCCGATCTTTTTGTAATTGTAGCATTCAGAATTTTGCCAAAAGAAGTTTTTACACTACCGGGTTACGGTTCAATAAATCTGCATGGATCTTTGTTGCCAAAATACCGCGGTGCAGCACCTATTCAGTGGGCACTGATTAATGGTGATAAAGAAACAGGAGTTACAACTTTTTTCCTTGACGAAAAAGTAGATACCGGAAATATTATTTTACAGGAAAAAATCTCCATTGATGATGAAGACAATTTCGCTTCTCTGCACGATAGAATGATGATAATCGGATCGGATGTAGTTCTCAAAACTGTGGATATGATTGAACAAGGTAAAACCAGTGTAATTCAACAGAATAACTCACTTTCTTCTCCAGCTCCCAAAATTACAAAGGAGATTTGCCAGATCGATTGGAACAAACCGGCAATTCAAATTCACAACCTGGTGCGCGGATTATCTCCTTATCCCTCTGCATTCTTTAATCATAACAAAAAAATTATTAAGGTGTTCAAAACAAAAGTTATTGCTGATGAAAATCTTTTTAGTGAAAATGAATGGATGGATATTGATATACATTCAACAAGTGAACATAAATCATCTACAAAGGTTATGCAGACAAAGAAAGAAATTTATTTTAAAACAGGTAATATGATTTTGCAGATTATCGAATTGCAGCCCGAAGGACGTAAAATAATGAGTGCAGAAGAATTTTTAAGAGGTTATAAATTCCCCTTAACTTACTAAGTATAAAGGATAGCAATGAGAAATAATCGCTACGAAAGTATAATTGATGCTGTTGGAAGAACACCCCTGGTTAAACTCGGAAATATTTCGAAAGGATTGAAAGCAACGATATGGGCTAAGATGGAATTAATGAACCCCGGCGGAAGTATTAAAGACCGTATTGCAAAGTATATGATCGAAAAAGGGGAACGCGAAGGTAAATTGAAACCGGGTGATACTATTATTGAAAACTCTTCCGGTAATACCGCAATGGGACTTGCAATTGTATGCAGACAGAAAGGTTACAAACTAAAAATCGTTATACGCGATTCAACAAGTAAAGAAAAAATTAAAATGCTGGAAGTACTTGGTGTTGATGTTATTAAAGTAAATTCCAAACTCCCTCCTGAACATCCGGAATCTTATAACAATTATGCAGAAAATCTTGTTAAGAGCGATCCATCACTTTACTACATCGATCAGCATAACAATCTGGATAACAACGAATCGCACTATATGACAACCGGTCCCGAGATATGGGAACAGATGGAAGGGAAGATCGATTATTTTGTTGTTGGTGTTGGAACTGGCGGAACTCTTTTCGGCGCCGGTAAATATCTCAAAGAAAAAAATCCTGATATCAAACTTATTGGCGTCGATCCGGTTGGATCAATTTTTTATGATTGGTTCAAATACAAAAAGCTGGTTCAATCATCCCGTTATTTAATTGAAGGTATAGGTGATGAATTTCTTATTAAAACTGCTCAGCTTGAGATGATGGATGACATGCTTAAAGTAACAGATAAAAAAGCGATTGGGTGGGCAAAGAAACTTGCTTTTGAAGAAGGAATTGTTGCCGGTGGATCGAGCGGAGCTAATATATGGGCTGCAACTCAAATTGCTAAACAAATAGATAAAGAAGCAAATATAGTTACCATAATTTGCGATTCAGGTTACAAGTATTTCTCTACAATTTATAATGATGAATGGCTGGAAAAGAATGACCTTGTCTAGTTTACGGTAGTTTTTTTCATTTCTAAAATGTCATCTATCCTGTTAAATCATTTCACGAAAACGATTTATTTCTTCTTCTGTTTAATTTATTCAATAAATCAAATAAAATATGATTAGAAAATTTTTTTTAGGATTGATTTCCATTTATTACATGAAAATTAATCTGTAATTTTGTGTCGCATAATTCGGGAGGCAAATCATGGAAGAAAAAATTAAAGACAAATCATTACACAATATGGTTGATGATACTAAATATTCAATGGATACTCATTTGATCTATGGAAAAAATGTGAGCGATAAATGGGATTATTCACACCACGTTACAGCTCCTATTTCATCATCCACTACATTCCGGCTCGATTCTGTTGAGCGTGGAGCTCAAGGATTTATTCAATTCGCAAATGTTGATCAGTATGGCGATGCGAGTCCTATTTTTATTTACGATCGGTTGGGTGAACCAAATAAAGATATGCTCGAAGAAAATCTTGCATATATTGAAAAAGGGGAAATGGCAGTAAGTTTTTCGAGCGGTATGGGAGCAATTTCTGGTGTCCTTGGTGTTTTAACAAAATCGGGTGATGAAATAATTTCCCACAAAACTCTTTATGGTTGTACAATTTCCCTTCTAAAAAATTGGTATCCGCGTTATAATATAAAATGGACACCAATTGACCTAACTGATATTAATATTTTACTAAAATCAATTACAGAAAAAACTAAAGTAATTTACTTTGAAACACCTGCCAATCCCAATATGGAAATTATCGATATAAAAGCTGTAAGGAATGTTGTCGATCAATTTAATAAAGATAGAAATGAACAGGACCGGATTTATATTGTAATCGATAATACGTTTGCAACGCCATTTTGCCAGCGGCCGATTGAATTTGGTGCCGACTTTGTTGTTCAATCCTTAACAAAGGGAATAGGTGGATTTGGTACTGATATGGGGGGTGCTGTAATTGGTAAAAAGAAATTTCAGGGTTTAATTCAGCTGATAAGAAAAGATTTTGGCGCTGCATTAAGTCCTAAAAATGCCTGGTCAATTCTAACTTATGGATTACCAAGCCTGGCAATAAGACAGCGACAGCAAATTAAAACTGCAACACGTGTAGCAGAATTTTTAAACTCTCATCCTAAAGTTGAATTTGTAAATTATCCCGGTTTATCAAATTTCAAATATTATGAACTGGCTAAGAAGCAAATGATTGATTTCAATGGAAACTTTGCACCCGGAAGTATGATCTATTTTGCTCTTAAAGGGAAAAATGCAATTGAAATAAGAGAGATCGGTAAAAAATTTATGGATCATGTTGCTGATAAAGCATACACAATGACTCTTGCTGTTTCATTAGGTCATACAAGAACATTGATTGAACATCCGGCATCTATGACTCACTCGGTTGTTCCTCCTGAAGAACTGGAAATAAGAGGTATTGATCCCGGTGGAATTAGATTAGCAATGGGACTTGAAAATCCCGATGATATTTTGTTTGATCTGGATGAATCATTAAAAATAATTTAAGACCATTCTATGGAGCTGTCTTAAAAGTAATTATTTGTTCAAATACTTCTAAGGCAGCTCTTTCTTATGGAAGAATAAATGCGGATAATAAGTAGTAATCTTCTCTCAAAATTTCCCGAGATAATTTTCGGTTTTTCTACTAAAATTGGATTGAACAGAGAAGCTCCTTTCTTTTTCAACTTATCATTAACCGTTGGCGATAATCCCAATATTGTTAATGAGAACAGGGGAAAATTTTTTAGTGAGATTGGTCTAAACTCTTCACAAATAGCATTTCAGAAGCAGATCCATAGCGACATAATTAAGTTTGTTGAAAAACCGGGTTTGCTTGGTGAAATCGATGCTCTTATTACAAACAGAATAGGAATCGGTCTGGCTATTTCTGCTGCAGACTGCACTCCAGTTTTTATTTATGATAACGTAAATAGAATTATAGCTGCAGTTCATTCAGGTTGGCGCGGAACTCAAAAAAAAATTCTTAAAAAAGTTTTGAGCAACCTTAGCTTTCATTACAAAAGCCATCCGGAAAATTTTTATGTGTTCATCGGACCATCAATTTCCCAAGATAATTATCAGGTTGGCAATGAAGTAGCAGTTCAGTTCGATCAAAAATATCTAAAGGTAGAAAATCAGAAAATATTTTTGGATGTTGCCGCAGCTAATAAAGATTTCCTTTTAAATTTTGGTATCCCTCAAGAGAATATTGAAGTATCGGAATTATGTACATATAAAGAAAAAGATCTGCTTCACTCTTATAGAAGAGATGGGGAATTTTCCGGTCGTATGCTGGGCGTTATTGCCTTAAAGGAATTTTAATGTATTCTGAAAAAATCAAAATAGGTTTAGGATTTATACTTATCTGCATTATCTGGGGTTCTACATGGCTTTTTATTCGTTTAGGACTTGAGTCCTTAACGCCGGTTATATCTGCCGGAGTTCGATTTCTGCTCGCTTCAATTTTGGTTTACGGATTAATGAGTTATAAAAAAATATCTCTACAAACAGATTCGCTTTCTATCCGTCTCTATCTTATTCTTGCATTTTTTTCTTTTATAATTCCATTCGGATTGGTTTACTGGGCAGAACAATTTATCCCATCCGGCTTAGCTTCTATAATTTTTGCTGTTATGCCCTTTGGAGTAATTCTCTTTACAAGACTTGCTATACCAAATACAGAAATTAAGTTTGCGCAGTATATTGGTGTATTAATTGGTTTTGTTGGCATTGTAACAATTTTTTCTGAAGATCTTACAATAGACATATCCAATAATTTTTTTGGAATGTTAGCTGTTTTAATAAGTGCCACAATGCAAGCTGCAATTGCGGTAACAATTAAAAAATACGGACGTCATTTAAACCCGCTTTCAATGAATTTTATTCCTCTCCTTATTGCCGGTATTGTAATGATTCCTCTTGCATTTATAATAGAAGAGAGTTCTTCATGGAAATTTGATTTCATCGCACTGGGTTCGGTATTTTATTTAGCATTATTCGGAACACTTATTACATTTACTACTTATTACTGGTTATTAAAAAGAATGAATATAGTTATCCTTTCCTTATCAACATTTATTACACCCATAGTAGCTGTCATTCTCGGCTGGTTAGTATTGAACGAAAAATTTTCATTCCAGGCACTGATTGGAAGTGCGATGGTGCTTATTGGGATTTTATTTGCTAATTTTAACGGGCTTAAAAATTATAATAAATCCAAGAAGTAACCCTGCATATGACAAACATTATTCGAATTAAAAACGCAACATTTTACGCTTATCACGGTGCATTAGAAGAGGAACAGACTATTGGCGGTGTATTCGAGGCAGACCTCGATATATATACAGACTTTTCAAAAGCTGCTGCAAAGGACGACCTGAAACTTACTATCAATTATGATGAAGTCTATAAGTATATCAATCGCATTGTCCATAGTAAAAAGTATTACCTTATTGAAACGCTTGCAACAATTATTGCAGATGGATTGCTCGAAAAATATAAATCAATTAATAAGATTGCTGTTCGTGTTCGTAAGCATCATGTTCCGGTTGGCGGTGTTCTTGATTATGTTGAAGCTGAAGTAATTAAAGAAAATGGAAAATAATATTTTCCTGGGGCTCGGTTCCAATAAAGGAGACCGAATAAAATTTTTATTGAATGCAGTTGAGAAAATTAAAAGCAATACTCAATGTATTCTTGTTAAATCCTCTTCCGTTTATGAAACTACTCCTTATGGAAATATTGATCAGGAAAATTTTTTTAATGCTGTTATTAATATAAGTTCCGGTTTAAGTCCTGAAGAATTGTTCGATTTTATAAAGCAAATCGAGGTGGATTCAGGGAGAACCGGGTTAAACAAAAAATGGGGTCCTAGAGAAATTGATGTTGATATTCTTTTCTATAATCAGTTAATTTATGTTAAAGATAACTTGATTATTCCTCATTCAGAAATATTGAAAAGAGATTTTGTTCTGGTACCGTTAATTGAAATAGCTCCAGCGTTTGTTCATCCAGTAGAAGATAAACAGTTGAGTAAACTAAGTCTTGCGGGAATTGAAAGTCACATTGTTTCTAAATTCGATTATAAATTAATTTGATTGATTATGCCCGAAATACGATACATTGCAATTGAAGGGGTTATCGGTGCAGGAAAAACCTCTCTTGCACAAAAACTGTCTGATAAACTCGGCGCCAATCTTATTCTCGAGCAGTTCGAAGATAATCCATTTCTGGAAAAATTCTACGACGACAGGAAACGATTTGCATTTCAGACGCAAATGTTTTTCCTTATCAACCGATATAAACAGCAGCAGC
>JAGXSM010000309.1 GCA_018333725.1 Melioribacter sp.
CATGTTCTCTGTAAATCCGAACAGTAGCCGTTATACTTAATACCGAAATCCATATTAATTACATGACCGGGCTCTATCACTCTGTCGGTTGGACCAGCATGCGCACCGGCTGTATTTGGACCGGAGAAAACGGAGGGACAATAATCTTTATCCCATGCTAACTGATAACCTCTTTTTGCAACTATATCCTGAACATAATGTGCAACCTGTTTTTCTGTAATGCCGGGTTTTAAGTATTTAGTAACATCATCAAAAATTTTGAGCGTCTCTTTAATTGCTTCTTTAATCAAACTTATTTCTGTTTGAGATTTTCTTCCTCTTAGGGCTGCAACAATTTCTTCTGAAGAAATTAATTTAGAAGCATAATCGGTTCCGTTAAAATGATCGAGCAGCTCAAGGTATAATCCGTATGTCATTCCATCTGCAAGACTTGAATTGCGCGAATAGTTGATAGCAATCTTGTTCGGTTTATATTGATTAATTACTTCCAGGAATTTTTCTTTAATAGACTTTAAGTACGGATGAATATTTTTATACGTTCCAACCATTTTCATATTTTCCAATTCGAGAGAACCGATTATAGCATGAGTATCGCCATTCTTTGTAATTATAAATGCCGATTGCCATGTTGCGTTGGTACCAACAATCATATCAATCATCGGATCTTTTATATTTCCCGTTTCTCTTACAAAGGTCATCCACATATCTATATCTTTTTCGTTCAGTATTTTAACCGCCTGATCAATTTTTTCGAGGATTAATTCTTTTCCCATTTTGCTCACCTCATAGTTTGAAATGTTGCCAGTAAAAATGCCTAATCTTATTGGAAAATGCCAAACACTTCGACGAGGAAATCGTCTAAATTTCGGCAGTTTTAATGCTTAAACTATTTTTAACATTTTCTAATTGGAATTGTGTATCTATTATTTACTACTTTTAAGTATTGAGACTTACATTCAACATTTCATCAGCAAACAGAGGTAATCATGAAAAAGATTTTTTATCTCCTCCTTTTTATTGTTATTTCACAAACAGCATATTCTCAGGTTAGATTTGTCTCCGATCCAAGTCTTTCGCCCGATGGAAAAAATATTGTATTCAGCTACGATGGGGATCTGTGGACAATACCATCAAGCGGTGGAACAGCATTACGTTTAACCGGAATGGACGGTAATGAAACCAATCCGCTTTATTCACCCGATGGAAAGTGGATAGCATTTACTGCAACTCAGGATGGAAATCCGAATGTATATGTAATGCCCTCGGAAGGAGGAAAAATTACACAGCTTACTTTTCATAGCGGCAGCGATGTTGTGGAATCTTGGTCGTGGGATTCCGGATCAATCTACTTTACTTCCAACCGTTATAACTCCGGAACTACTTACGTTGTATCAATCGATGGCAGAACACCCAAAAGACTATTTGATAATTATTTTACCTGGGCACATAATATAGCCGTGCATCCCAAAACGGGCGAAATATTTTTTAACGATTCATGGGAAAGCTCTCTATTTGCTAACCGTAAACGATACAAAGGCGATTTCAATCCCGATATAAAATCGTTCGATCCTAAAACCCGCGAGTATAAAGTCTATACTACTTACATAGGTAAAGATATGTGGCCGACAATTGATAAAGATGGAAATCTCTATTTCGTTTCTGATGAAGCAAACAACGAGTACAATCTTTACAAATTGGAAAACGGCAACAAAAAACAATTAACAAAATTCGATACATCTATTAAACGTCCGCGTGTAAGTTATAACGGCGATAAAATTGTTTTTGTAAGGGATTATCAATTATATGTTTATGATGTGAAATCGGGCAATGCCAATGCGGCTGATCTCAAGCTGTTTGATAACTCCTCAATCAATCTTGCCCAAGAGTTTAATGTAAAAGACAAAGTAACAAACTTTAATGCTTCGCCCGATGGAAAGAAATTTGTATTTGTATCTCGCGGAATAATGTTCGTTTCTGATCTGGAGGGAAAGTTCATCAAAAAAATTAACACGGATCCCAACGAACGTGTGGTTGAAGCTCTCTGGCTTAAAGATAATCAAACAATTTTGTATAACAGGACTGTTAACGGCTGGTTAAATTTATTTACGATAAAGGCAACGGGAGATCAGAAAGAAAATCAACTAACATTCGATGATATGAATAACCGCGAAATAAATTTTAACGATGATAGAACAATGGGAGCTTACTTTAGCGGAAGAAACGAATTGAGATTGATAGACCTTGCTAAATTGAAAAGCGATACAATTGTAAAAGATGAGTTCTGGGCAATTTATGATTCTCCCGTTCGGTTCTCTCCCGATAATAAGTTTATCGCTTATACAGCATACCGGAATTTTGAGCAGGACATTTTCATTTATGACATTGACAAAAAGAAATCGGTTAACATTACAAATACAGGTGTTACCGAAACAAATCCGTTCTGGTCGCCCGATGGCAAATATCTCTATTTTCAAACAGACCGTTTAGCACCGGGTTATCCGCGTGGAGTTCAGAATTCTGATGTTTATAGAATTGCACTTCAAAAATACGATAAAGATTTCCGCTCGGATCGGATCGGTAAATTATTTACAGAAGAAAAGAAAGATACTTCCAAACCGATTGTAAAAATTGATTTTGATAATATGATTGATAGATGGGAAGCGGTTGCCTCGCAGAACGGCAATCAGGGTTCTCCATTTGTAATTCAGAAAGACGATCAGACAACACTTTTGTTTACTTCGAATCATAATGGCGAGAATAATGTAATATGGCAGACAACCACCAAACCATTTGATAAGACGGAAACAAAAATAATTGAAGGTGCAAAATCGGGTTCTGTATTTATTTCAAAATCTAAAAACGATTATTATCTCCTTGCTGAAGGAAAAATATTTAAGCTCGATCTTGCTGCAAGTAAACTCAAATCCGTGGATATGAATTATACATTCACCAAAAATCTTGCTTCGGAATTCCGCCAGATGTTTTATGAAACCTGGGCAAACCTGGAAGAGAATTACTACGACGATAATTTTCACGGAGTAGATTGGCATAAAATTAAAAACCAATATGAGAAGTATCTTCCCGGTATTAGAACAAGGGATCATCTAAGAGTTCTATTAAGCGATATGCTTGGCGAGCTTAATTCTTCACACATGGGATTTAATTCAACCGGAGATGAAGAAAAATTGTTTTACAAGAATAACTCAATGGCAACCGGAATTTTGTTCGATAACGAAGATCCTTACAAAGTTAGTAGAGTGGTTAAACGCTCTCCGTCTGATAAACTTGATAAGAATATACAACCGGGCGATAGGCTTATTGCAGTTGAAGGTGTAAACGTTGACGAAACCATTAACCGCGAAAAATATTTTGTAGCACCTTCTATTCCCGAGGAGGTTGAACTTACATTTGAGCGTGGAAAAGAAAAATACAATGTTAAGATTCATCCGGTAAGTTTTAATGCGGTTTCGGGATTGTTGTATGATGAATGGGTGGATAATAATCAGAAGGTTGTAGATGAAAAATCAAACAAGAAAATTGCTTACGTCCACATGAAAAACATGGGTGTTGGGGAATTGAATAATTTTATTATTGAAATGACAAACGAATTTCATTACTGCGATGCATTAATACTGGATCTTCGTTATAATACCGGCGGTAATGTTCATGACGATGTTCTGCAGTTCTTAAGTCAGAAACCGTATTTAAACTGGAAATACCGCGGCGGTAAGTTAACACAGCAGCCAAACTTTACACCGGCATCAAAACCGATTGTGGTGCTTATAAACGAGCAGTCTCTGAGCGATGCCGAAATGACAACAGCCGGATTTAAAGAGCTTAAACTTGGTAAAGTTATCGGAACAGAAACTTATAGATGGATTATTTTTACTTCGGGTAAATCACTTGTTGATGGATCCTTTTACAGATTACCTTCGTGGGGATGCTATACATTTGCGGGTGATGATCTGGAAATGACGGGCGTTAAACCGGATATATATATTAAAAATACTTTCAAAGACAAACTTGATGGATTGGATCCGCAACTTGAAAAAGCAATTGATGAAATCCAAAAACAATTGAAATAGTTTTAAAAATTTCCTGATCATGTTCTTGCTCATGTTCATGCTCTTGATCATGATCAGGTCTTTTTATTTATATTCGGACATAATAATTTCGATAAATAATCCGAAGGGTTTTCCGCTTGAGTAATTTGCCAGTAAAAGTTGCCGTAATTGATCTTTATAATAACGAAGAGAATCAGGGCATAAGATGTATTAAGGATATTTTAAACGAAACCGATTGCCTCTACCAGGATATTACAATTGATTACAAATTATATGATACCAGATTTAAAGGCGAAGTTCCTTCTCTTGATTACGATATCTACATTTCTTCAGGCGGACCTGGAAGTCCATTTGAAGGCGAAGGACAAAAGTGGGAATCTGATTATTTCAATCTGCTCGATAAGGTATGGAGTCACAATAAGAATAATGAATCGAAGAAACATGTTTTCTTTATCTGCCACTCATTTCAGATAATAGCGCGCTATTTCAAATTCGGCCAAGTGATTCCCCGTCATTCAAAATCTTTCGGTGTTATGCTGGTTAATAAAACAGAAAAAGGAAACAATGATATAATATTGCAAGGATTGAATGATCCATTCTATGCGGCGGATTTCAGGGAGTGGCAGGTTGTTCAACCTAATAAAAAAGTGTTCGATGAACTTGGCGCTGAATTATTATGTGTCGAAAAAGAACGACCTCATGTTCCTTATGAAAGAGCTATGATGGCTGTCCGTATTACAAATGAAATTGTTGGAACACAATTCCATCCAGAAGCCGATCCGGCAAGTATGTATTACCATTTCCGTCAACCGGAAAGAAAAGAACATGTTATTTCTAAGTACGGTGAAAAAAAATATTATGAAATGCTCGATCTGCTTGAAGATGAAAACGGAATTAAGCTTACAAGGAAAACTGTACTTCCGAATTTTCTAAAACATGCATTACAACAATTACGCGGGGGTTAAACTCTCAACCCTTTGGAATTGTAAATGAAAAAGTTGTACCCACGCCCAATTTACTTGCGACCCAGATTTTTCCCCGATTACGTTCTACCATCTCTTTGCAAAGTAATAGTCCAAGTCCGCTCCCTTTCTCTTCTTTTGTTCCGTAGGTTGTGTGGTGTGTATCTATTCGAAATAATTTTCTTAAATCATCCTCTTTTATTCCAACGCCATTATCAGAGATGGATATTTCAATGTCGCTTTCTCTAAAGTGAGATCTGAAAATTATATTCCCTCCCTCTCTTGTAAATTTTATTGCATTGGAAAGTAAATTTTGAATTACCGAGAAGATCATGTCTTCGTCAGCAAATACAACGGCTAATTGAGATACTTTGTTGGTAATATTTATCTTTTTATTATCTGCATTGTTTTTTAAGAGATTTATTGTTTGATATATCTTGTGAAAGACATTAAATGTTGTTGGTTCATATGGAATTTTACCGGTTTGAATTCTTGACCATTGTAAAAGATTCTCAAGTAAACTAAAAACCGTTTTTGAGGACTCGTTTATTTTTTCTGCAAATGATTTAACCTCTTCCCTGGAAAGCTCCTCTATGTCTTCCACAAGAAATTCTGAAAAGTTTAAAAGCGAGCTAAACGGACTCCTTAGATCATGCGCAACTATTGAAAAGAATTTATCCTTCGAAGCATTCAATTCTTTTAGCTCCTGTTCGGATTTTCTAAGCTGAACGTTAAGATTTTCAAATTTTTCAACAAGCATCTTAAGCCGTTCTTCGTTCTTTTTAATCTCAGTTATATCTCTAAGAATTCCGCGGTAGCCAATAATCTCTCCATCTTTGTTCTTTACGGCCATCGAAGTTTCTAATACAGTAGCAATCTCTCCGTTAAGCCTTTTTATATCGATCTGGTAGTTGTTAACAAACCCGATTCTTTCAAGCTCTTTTTTAAATTGATCCCGCTGATCTTTATGAAGATAAATTTCCTTTGCGATATCAAAATATTTTATTTCGTCAAATGATTTTACTCTGAACAATTCTAGACCGGCGGGATTTAGTTCGACGAACTTTCCATCAACACTGCTTTCATAAACCGCATCTTTCAATTCCAGAAAAAGAGTTCTGTATTTATCCTGAGCTTCTCTTAATTTTTCCTCTGCTTTAATTTGTTCTGTTAAATCTCTTGCAATTCCAACAAGAGCAACTTCATTTCCTTCATCATCTTTTATTAATGATGTTGATAACTCTATTACAAATTCGAATCCGTCTTTTCTTTTATTAATTAGTCTTCCGTTCCATCCGCCGTTTCTTGTTGCATGGTGAATAGTTGACAATACCGAGGAAATATTTTTTTCCGATCTTAATATTTGAATATTCTTGCCTATTATTTCCTCAAGTTGATAACCATACATTTTTAAGAATGCATTATTAACAAACAGAATTTCGTTTTGCATATCCGTTATGTTAACAGCATCGCTTATGGAATTAATCATGTGTAATAAAAGCTTTAGGTCTCTTGAAGGCCGGATGTTGGATTGTGTCATGTTACCCGCATTATTTGTTTTTTCAGAAGTACTGGAAGATTTATCGTCCATTGTAAACTCCCAATCTTTTTCATCTTCAATATAATATTTGGGAAAATATTTTATTCAGGAAAGTTTAATTAATAAAACGGGTTGTCCCTTTATTAAGCCGATCCATTATAGCAACACCAAGACCTTCTTCCTCAACCGGCTCGGCTAAAATTAAGTCGATCTCTTCTTTTTCAAGTTCATGAAGGTATTTAAAAAGATTTGCAGCAGCTTCCTTCATATCTCCTTTTTCAGAGAGAATACGTACTGAATCGAAATTATAATTAAGGTTCGCCTTCTTAAAAAACAGCGCGCCAATTTTTTTGCTTGAGTACTTTTTCAGATTCTCGTCGGTTAAAAAATAGAGCGGAATAGAAGGTGCATAATGAAACGGAAGCTGTCCGGGTGCGTTTGGTCTTATCGAAAATTTTGATATGACTTCAACTTTTCCGATCTCGTTTTCAATTTCTTCGCGCGATAAACCACCGGGCCGTAAAATTGAAAATTTACTCTCTGTAAATTGAATAATTGTCGATTCAACACCCACAGAACATTTACCACCATTTAGTATGATATCAACTTTGTCTCCAATACTCCTGTAAACATGCAATGCTTCGGTTGGACTTAAATGCCCGAATTTATTGGCGCTTGGCGCTGCAATCGGGCAACCGCTTCTCTCAATAAGTTGAAGTGCAACCGGATGATCCGGCATTCTGATTGCAACAGTTGGATTACCCGATGTTACGATATCGGGAACAGTATCATGTTTAGGTAAAACCAATGTTAGAGGTCCCGGCCAGAATTTGTTGATAAGCTTCTCTATTCTTGAATCGTTAACAAATGCATATTCGGTAAGCTGATTCTTATTGGCAATGTGAAGTATAAGGGGATTGAAAGAAGGGCGTTTTTTAGTTTCGAATATTTTTGCAACGGCAATAGGATTTAATCCATCTGCGCCCAAACCATAAACTGTTTCGGTAGGAAACGCAACCAATCCGCCGGCTCTAATTACATTTGCAGCGCTGATAATAGTTTCTTCATTTGCTTCAAAAATATTCATAACAGCTTAATGTAATAGCTTTGTTAAAGAATCTTAATTAAGGTATTTTCACCGGTAAAATTATTGAATTACTGCCTGATTATGAAACCGGGTTTTTCTATTTATTAAGAGGAATTATAATTAATGAACGAACTTAAAAATTTTTGTAAGCTGCTTGCCGATGAAAGCGGAAAGATTATAAAACAGTATTACCGCACTGATTATAGAGTTGAAATTAAATCCGATGAAACACCGGTTACTATTGCAGATAAAAGATCGGAAGAATTAATACGCGAAATGATAATGAAAGAATTTCCGGATCATGGAATATTAGGCGAAGAGTTTGGTGAATACAACCCGTCATCAGAATACAAGTGGATTCTTGACCCTATTGACGGCACAAAAAGTTTTATAAGCGGCGTTCCTCTGTTTGGTACTTTGATAGCACTCATTCATAACAACGAACCAATTATAGGTGTAATTAATCATCCGGTTTTAGGTGAATGTTTAATCGGTGATAATATTGCGACAGAGTTAAACGATATTAAAGTTACGGTAAGAAAATGCGAGGACCTTTCATCGGCACTATTACTTGCCTCGGATCATTTGATGGTTGCAAAGTATAGATCTAAATCCGGCTTTGATAACTTGCTTAGCCGTGTTAAACTTTATAGAACATGGGGAGATTGTTACGGTTATTCCTTGCTGGCAAGCGGTTTTGCCGATATAATGATTGATCCGATTATGAGTAAATGGGATCTTGCCGCATTGATTCCAGTTGTTAAAGGAGCTGGCGGAACTATTACCGATTACTATGGCAATAACCCCATGGAAGGAAATAGTATTGTTGCTTCAAATACGAAGCTGCACGGACAAGTATTGACCATATTGAATCAATAATTATTTCATTATACTGTTAAATCACTTTACAACAGTAATTGAAAAGTGATAAATTATACCCACGAAAAAAACTTATAATGAAATACGGAAACGCACACCAATATTAGTCAATTCAAAATTAACCTTCTGGAGGGAAAATGAAACACAGATTTTTATTAATTGTAAGCATGATTCTTGTTTCTTCATTTATAATTTATGCCGGAGGAGAGAAGAAAAAAGAATTTAAAATTCCTTATGAACAGTATCAGCTTTCAAACGGATTGGATGTAATACTTCATGTGGACCGCTCGGATCCGATAGTTGCTGTTTATGTTGCTTACCATGTCGGTTCAAATAGAGAAACAAAAGGAAGAACCGGTTTTGCTCACCTTTTCGAACATATTATGTTTCAGGAATCGCAGCACATAGGTCAGGATCAATTCTTCAAAAAGATTTCTAAAGCGGGCGGCTCATTAAACGGGTCAACAAATACAGACCGAACAAATTATTTTGAAACTGTTCCTAAGAACGCTTTAGAACTTGCATTGTGGATGGAATCTGATAGAATGGGATTTCTACTAAGTAAAGTGACCCAGGAAGCTTTTGAAAATCAGCAGAACGTTGTTCAGAATGAAAAACGACAGAGCGATAATCAACCGTATTCACAAACGTATTACGCAATGGCAAAACTATTATACCCCGAAGGTCATCCATACAGCTGGACAGTTATTGGCGAACTTGAAGACCTTGCAGCGGCTTCATTAGAAGATGTTATCAATTTTTATAAGACTTTTTACGGCCCAAAGAATGCAACACTAGTAGTTTCAGGCGATATTGATGTTAATGAAGCAAAAAAATTAGTCGAAAAATATTTTGGTGAAATTACAGCATATAACGAATCTAAACCATTACCTAAGATGCCCGTTACTTTAACCGAAACAAAACGTGCATATTTTGAAGATAAACTTGCAAACGCTCCGGATTTAACAATCGCATTCCCAACAGTAGAAAGATTTAGCAAAGACTCTTATGCACTTTCATATTTATCACAACTTCTTGCCGGAAGTAAAAAGTCTCCGCTCTATAAGGTAATAGTTGAAGAGAAAAAACTTGCGCCAAATGTAAGTGCATTTCAGCAAAGCTCTGAACTTGCCGGCGCATTCAGTATTAGTGTCCGTGCATTCCCGGGTAAAAATTTAGGAGAAGTTGAAGAAGCTGTAAAAGAAGCATTTGCCCGTTTTGAAAAAGAGGGATTTACCGAACAGGATTTGGAAAGATTAAAAAATGGTGTTGAAGTTCAATTCTATAATCAGATTTCCAGTGTACTTGGTAAGGCAATGCGTCTTGCAGATTATAATATTTTTGCCGGCAACACAGATTATATCAATACAGATTTGAATAACTCGCTTGATGTAACAAAAGAAGATGTACTTAGAGTATATGAAAAATATATCAAAGGGAAGAATTACATTGCACTCAATGTTGTTCCAAAAGGAAAAGCTGACTTGGCTGCATCCAATGCAGTTCTTTTCCCGATTACAGAAGAATCAATTGATATGCAAGGTGTCAAGAAAACCGAAGCTTCTTCTGTAAAAATAGAACCAATACCTACAAAGTTCGATAGAACAAAAGAACCAGCGCTGGGGCCCGATCCCGTTGTTAATCCCCCGGCTATATGGAATGGCAAAATTAAAAATGGTGTTCGGGTTTACGGAGTTAAGCAGAGCGAGATTCCTCTTGTTCAGTTTTCTATTATACTAAAAGGCGGAATGCTTCTCGACCCGATGGATAAAATCGGCACCGCTTTTTTAACAGCAAGAATGCTTAATGAAGGTACTAAAACCAAAACGCCCGTTGAATTACGTGAAGCGATGCAGGATTTAGGTTCTAATATTTCTGTCTCCGCCTCTTCAGAAAACATTACACTTAGCGGTTCAAGTCTTGCAAGTAAATTTTCAGAAACTGTTGCATTGGCAAAGGAAATGTTGTTTGAACCGAGGTGGGACGAGAAGGAATTCCCTATTGTAAAGCGGCAGATCGTAGAAGCTCTTAAAAGAATGGAAACTTCTCCGGCAAATATTGCAAATAATGTTTTTGCAAAAATTGTTTATGGAAAGGATAATATACTTTCTAATTCTGCGATGGGAACTGTCAGCTCAGTGGAGTCAATTACAATAGATGATATAAAAAATTATTACGATAAATATTTCTCTTCTGCAGTTGCAAAAATTATGGTTGTTGGAGATGTTGATAAAGATAAAGCCGTAGAAGTTTTCAATTCGCTTAACGGATGGCAAGCTAAAGAAGTTAAATTTCCCGATGTTAAAATTACAGCGCAACCAAAACCTGGAATTTTTTTTGTTGATGTTCCGAAAGCAGTTCAATCTGAGTTCCGCGTTGGCCATTTAGCCCTTCCATATAATCATCCCGATTATTATAAAACAGTTGTAATGAACTTCAGATTGGGCGGAGATTTCAACAGCATTATTAATATGATTCTGCGTGAAGAAAAAGGATTTACATACGGCGCTCGTTCCGGATTTAGCGGCTCACTTTATCCGGGGACATTTATTGCACAAGCACCCGTTCAAACTAATTCAACATTTGAAACAGCATCTATCATTCGCAATGAAGTTAATAAGTACCGTCAGGGTATTAGCGCAGAAGACTTAAACAATGTTAAGAGTACATTACTAAAAGGAAATGCACTACGGTTCGAAACTCTTCAGGCATTATCGGCAATGTTAAGCCCGGTTGTATTATACGATCTTCCGTTTAATTATATAAAAGAGAGAGAAAAATTTGTTCAGAAGTTAACAGCAGACGAGCATAAATCTCTGTCTCAAAAGTATCTGCAACCGGATAAAATGGTTTATGTAATTGTTGGTGATAAAGCAACCCAGTTCGATAAATTGAAAGAGCTTGGTCTGGGCGAGCCTGTGCAGGTTGATAAAAACGGCGACCCGGTAAAATAGTATAGCAGCACATATCAATAATTCAAAAAAGGCGAGTTCCGGTTAACGGGCTTGCCTTTTTCTTATCAAAAATTTTCTTGAATCCTTTCTCATTTAATTGCATCAAATCTTCACAAAATAAAATGGAGAAAACATGGCTAATGTAATAGAAGGAACAGACTTTAATTTTCAGAATGAAGTATTAAAATCCGATCTGCCGGTACTTGTAGATTTCTGGGCACCGTGGTGCGGTCCTTGCAGAATGGTTGCACCTGTTGTTGAAGAGATTGCTGGTGATTTAGCTGGTAAATTAAAAGTCGTTAAAGTAAATACAGATGAAAATTACGGGGTTGCTTCTCAGTATGGTATTATGAGTATTCCAACTCTTGGTATTTTCAAGAACGGAAAACTTGTTGATGCAGTAATTGGCGCAATTCCAAAACAGCATCTCGTTTCCAAAATCCAACCTTACATTGACAGTATAAATTAATCATACAAAAAAAGGCGGTAATTAACCGCCTTTTTCAATCTATTATTTATTTCTTATTATGCTTCTACAATAGCATCAACAGCGCAGACTTCAACACAGGATTTACAATCATTGCATAATTCAGGTGCAATAAATGTATGATCTTCTGAAATAGCTGCTTTGGTTTCGCCGTTTACAGTATATGTTTCGCCCGCATTATAGATTGCGTTATTTTCGCATTCATCTACACATGCTGAACAGCTGATGCATTCGTCAGTAATAACCATGATTTTTAACTCCTTTATTTGATGATATTAATAAACGTTTGCCCAAATTGCTCAAAAATCTTGCCGGAAATTTTGACAAAATGAGCAAAAAAAGAGTTTTTATTTTTCATTTTTGAAAAAAGGAACGAATAGTATTGCGACTTTGAGAAAAAAGGGGTGGGCAGCTCTTATTTAATAAAAAAACCCGATAAGTATAACCTATCGGGTTATTCATGAATTTTGTGGGTGGTTTTTACTTTATTATTGCACCCAATCCGTTAATTCTATATGTCTTGGTTTTCGGATTACACGGGTCATCGCCATCATGTTGATGATCTTTCTCGGAATGATGTTCTTCGGTTGAGGGCTGAACTTCTGCAACAATTCCTTCTACTAAAGCGGTTTTGCCTTTAGCATCTTTTGGAAATACAATTACACCATCTTCAACCTTAACAAGAATTTTTTCGTTCTCTTTTTCACCGGCAACTTCAATCCAGCATCCCATTCCCTGGCAGACATTAAGGATTTTACCTTCTACAAGGACTGTTTTGCCGTCAAATTTTTCCGGCGAAGTTAGTATTGATGATACATTGGTTTTATCTTTTAATGAAATTTCCTTTCCATATTTTTCGCCTTCAGCATTAATATTACTAACAAATAAGAATAAGGCGATTACAAATAAAGATTTTTTAAGCATTATCAATTCTCCAATTTTTTTAATTTACCGGACAAAAATAATTCGCGGCATCTTTTTATGCAAGTAAAACCGTAATACCTGAATTTTTCTGTTCACTAAAATGTTATAGTGGTTCGTAATCCCCATTTTTCTATATTTGATCTAATAATTAAGCAGTATAAAAATGTTTGCACAGGTTGTTTTTCCATTACCTTTTAGAAATTCATTCACTTACTCAATACCGGAACAATTAATTGATTCTGTAAAAGTTGGTGTAAGGGTTGTCGTCCCTTTCGGTAAAAGAGTGTTAACTGGATTTGTAGTTTCACTTTCCAGTACAACCGAGATCAAGGAGAAAATTAAACCCGTTAAAGATGTACTTGATCAATATCCGATCTTTGATGACGAAGCTCTTAAATTTTACGAATGGATTTCTGATTATTACCTCTGTTCACTGGGAGAATCTCTTAAAAATGCTGTTCCATACGGGTCGGATATAGAATCGAAGAAAAAAATTGTTTCCGATCCCGAACTGTGTCTTAATCTTTTTAAGGAAGAGAAAAAGAAAACCACGCTTAAATCTAAAATTCTATTAATACTTTCCAATAAAGAAGTCTGCACCATTTCTTATTTACAAAAAGAAGTGAAGAATAAAAATATTTACTCGGTTCTAAACAGTCTGGAAAGATCCGGGACAGTATCGGTTCTTAATGAAGTTGAAAGCGCGAGAGTAAAAACAAAGAAAGTAAAATTTATAAAACTTGCTAAATCTCTTGATGAAACTTACGAAGCGATTCCGGCTCTGGAAAAAAAATCACCGAAGCAAGTTTTTGTTCTACTGGAATTGCTTTCAGCCAAAGAAGACTTACAATTAAATGAACTTCTTAAAAAACTCAACATCAATGTTTCTACAACGAATAGTCTGGCAAAGAAGAAATTGATAGAGGTTTATGAAAAGGAAGTGGAACGGGTTTTTAAGGAAGTATATTCTGAAGAGATAAAAGAAATAAATTTAACCGGACCGCAATCATTAGTTGTAGGTAGAATTTCCGAAGCAATTACCCGAAATGAATTCGAAACATTTCTGCTTCATGGTGTAACCGGAAGCGGCAAAACACAGGTTTATATTGAGCTTGCAAAGAAAGTACTTGATAGTGGTAAAACCGTTATTATATTAGTACCGGAAATTTCTTTAACGCCACAAATTACTTCAAGGTTCTTTAATCACTTTGGCAACATTACCGCGGTAATGCACAGCAGGATGTCTCTTGGCGAACGTTACGATGCATGGCGCGGATTTATTTCCTGGAAGTATAAAGTTGCAATCGGTCCGCGTTCGGCTCTCTTTACACCGCTTAAGAATATTGGTCTAATTGTAGTTGATGAAGAGCATGACCAGAGTTATAAGCAACAGGATATTGTACCAAAATACAATGCACGGGATGCAGCAATAGTAAGAGGCAAGCTTAGCAACTGCCCGGTGCTGCTCGGATCTGCAACGCCATCCCTGGAAAGCATGCACAATGCATTAAGCGGTAAACACATTCTGTTGGAATTACCGGATAGAATTGATAATGCAAAACTGCCCGATATAAAACTGATTGATGTTACTATTGAAAAAAAGAAGAAGCGAATGGAAGGAGTTTTTTCGAAAACTCTTTTGGAAGAAATAAATGATAAGCTCAATAAGAAAGAGAGTGTTATAATTCTGCAGAACCGCCGCGGATTTGCAACACAGGTTTTTTGTAACGATTGCGGCGAAATAATAACGTGCGACGATTGTTCGGTTCCGATGGTTCATCATCTCAACAAAAATATTCTTCAGTGCCATTACTGCGGAATAGTTAAACATGTTCCTAAAGCATGTCCGGTGTGCGGCTCTATCGAACTGAAATTTTTTGGAACCGGCACACAGCGTGTTGAAGATGAAATGGAGTTCTACTTTTCCAATGCTAAAATTGAACGCGTGGATTCCGATTCGATAACAAGAAAAGGAAAATTGAGCGAGATACTTAATAGTTTTAGAAACGGCGATATAAATATTCTTGTCGGAACTCAAATGGTTTCCAAGGGATTGGATTTTTCGAATGTAACTCTTGTTGGAGTAATCTCGGCCGAAACAACATTATGGATACCCGACTTCCGTGCCGATGAAAGAACATTTCAGTTGTTAACTCAGGTATCTGGACGTGCCGGAAGAGCCGATAAAAAAGGGGAAGTGATAATACAAACGCAAAATTCAAAAAATTTTGTTCTGCAGAAAGTAGTTGAGAATGATTATAAAGGATTCTATGAAAAAGAAATTGATCTGAGGGAAAAAGGAGAGTATCCACCTTTCACACGTTTAGGATTAATTGAAATAAAGGATGAAAAGGAAGAGAGAGCACGTGGAGCGATTAATGAATTTTCGAATTATCTTAAGAAATATTCTAAAGGATTAAAAGTATCACCTCCAACCGAAGCGGTTATTTACAAGATAAAAGGAAATTACCGGTTCAACATTCTGATTAAGAGCAGTAAAAAAATTGATCCATCCGGAAAGCTTTTAAGGAACGCACTTCTAAATTCTTATATCGAGTTTAATCAGAAATCTAAGTTTAAGGACACTAAGGTAATACTAGATATTGATCCGCAAAGTATTCTTTAGCATTGAGCGAGGATAAAGACCTTGAAGGATTTTTACAGACTTCAAGGTCTAAGTTTTTAGAATCCGAACCACTTTAAGAACGGCAGCGCCTGAGCAAGCAAGAACATTAAAAGACCAAATCCGATCCATATTCCAAAAATTAATGCGAAATATTTTCCGGTATCTTCCGACTTAAACATCTTGGCATAACCTATACTTACAAGCGAATAAAACCAGATTGAAAAGACGTCAACCTTGTTCAATAAAAATCCTGTTATAGTTGATTTATCAGCGTCCATAAATTCACCGACGCTTAAACCCGAGAAAAATTTGTTCATTACAAGAGCGGCTATTACCATAACAATTACTTGTATTACTATTACATAATGCGGAAGTCCATAAGCTGACATTGCTTCTTTATAAGTTCCGGCGCCTTTAAGAGCAAACTTCGTGAATAAATAAAATACACCGGATACTACAAAGAATGAAATGAATGTAAAGAGAACAATTCCAATTACACTGAAAATAATATTTGTTCCCATTCCCTGATCCATTCTTTCACGAATTGTATCTAGTTGTTCTTCTTTCTGTGCTTCTGTCATTTGTCCTTTTGCAACTGCTTCATCCATCTGCTTTTCAAATTGAGCCATCTGCTTTTCCTGTATTGAAAGCTTAATAACAGGGTTACTCATCATTACTATATTCGAAAGAATTGCAACAACAATTACAACGAGAATCGGAATTATCCAATCGGTTGTTTTGGGACCGGTTTTAGCCATCTTTGCAAATGTATTGCCCGGTTCGGAAAATACACCGACCAACTTATCGGTATGGCTTAGTTCAAGTTCTTCTTCTTCTGCCTGGGACATTTTTGGAGCTTCCTGGTTTGTTGTTTCTTCCATATCTACCCCTCTGTTAGGTTTGTAAATATTTAGTGGATTGATTGTGTGCCAATTTACAAAAAAAAATCTATCAAATTCCTTATTTGTTTAGATTTACTTTGGTTATACTAAAATGTTGGCAGCTTAGCCATCATCCAATTTCATGTATTATTTAAAGGAGAAATATGAAATCGATCCACTTCCCATTATCACCAAAACTTCTACGGGGGTTTATTCACCAACCGATGCATTGGTT
>JAGXSM010000310.1 GCA_018333725.1 Melioribacter sp.
TAGACTTGCCGGTAAAGGAATTAACATCAGACCTAACATAAGTATCAGTCCTAATGCTAAAATAATGTCGCTATTCCTTCCAACCATTTTCATATTAGATTATACTCTTCTTTTTAATTTTCTTTAACTGGAACAGGTAAGCGAGTATCTGTGCAACTGCTTTAAACATTTTAGCCGGTATAAAATCGCCAACATCGCAAGCTTTATATAATGCTCTTGCTAATTCAACATCTTCGTGCAGAGGAACATTATTTTCAGCGGCAATTTTTTTAATTCGTTGTGCAAGATCATCCAATCCTTTAGCAACTACTTTTGGTGCAGCGTCTTTCTTCATATCATATTTTAATGCAACAGCTACGTGAGTCGGGTTTGTTATAACAACATCGGCAGTGGGAATATCTTTCATCATTCTGCTTCTTGCAGATAGAAGCATTTGTTTACGGATTCGGGATTTTATCTGAGGATCGCCTTCCAGCTGCTTATATTCCTCTTTTACTTCCGTCTTTGTCATCATCATCTGTTTTTTGAATTTGTACTTCTGGAAAATAAAATCGATAGAAGCAATAACGGCAAAGAATAGTATTATTTTCCAGACGAGTGTAAATGCAGAATCGAACATAAACTGAACAGTGTCTTCGATACTTAAATCGATTAGATATGTCGTATCATCAATTAACTTCTTTATAATAAAATATGTGAACAGACTTATAACAACAAGTTTAAGAACGGATTTAAGTAACTCGACGTAGGAACGAGAAGAGAAAAATATTCTTTTAATTCCACTAAAAGGATTGAAGCGGGACAAATCTAATTTAAAAGCTTTTGGAGCGAACTTAAAACCGATTTGCGCAATGTTGCTCACCAATGCAATTACAACTATTCCCCCGATTATAGGAATCATAAAAGAGAAGAAGAAAAGTGCCCACTTAATTGCATAGGTCTGAATAACCGCTTTCGACATTTCGAGTGTATTAAGTGAAGAAAAAATTTCTTTTGTGAATTGACCGAGTAATTTACCGGTATAGTTTTTAGTTAGAAAAATTAAGAGCAGTCCAAATCCGAACACTGCAAGAGAGTTTATCTCAACACTTTTTGCAACCTGACCTTTATTACGGGCATCGATTAATTTCTTCGAGGTAGGATCTTCGGTTTTTTCCTGTCCGTCAAACTCAGCCATTATACACTCATTCCTTTGATCAATTCAAGTAGTTGATTTTCATAACCGTAGAGAAGACTTTTAATTGCATAAATATAGAACGGGACCAGTGTAATTATCATTGTAAGTCCCAATCCAATCTTTAATGGTTGAGAAACAAAAAATATCTGAATGTTGGGAATAACTCTTGCAATAATTCCTTCTGCAAGGTGAACAAGAAAAAATGCAACAAGTATCGGTGAAGCAATTTTTATTGCAATTGTAAATACAGTTAATGAATATTTTATTATCAGTTGATAGACCGGTTCATTAATTGTATACTTTGCAAGGGGAATAGCAGTAAATGACGCGACCAGACCTGTTATAATATAATGATGACCGTTAATAAGTAAAAAGAGCATAACTGTTGCAAAGAAAAGTATTTCTCCTACTACATTATTCTGCATCTCTTCAAAAGGATTAAGAACTTCTGCAAACATCAGACCCATATCAAATCCAATCAAATGCCCGGCAAATGAAATTCCCCAGAAAACAAAATTTAGAATGTAACCCATAATCAATCCGGTTACAATTTCCTTTACTGAATAAACGACTAACGAAGCAAGATTAAGTTCAAAGCTGACAGCAGATTTATCTATTGTAAGAAAAACGATGTATGCCAGAATTAACGAGAGACCGAGCTTAATCATTGGCGATACAGCTTTATGGCCAAATATAGGTGCTGCAATAAACATTGCAGTTATCCTAAGGAAAATTAAAATCAGTACTATAAAATCGAATATTAATATTTCGGTCATTATACTATCGTTAAAAATAATGTGAACATTTTAGTAGTAAGTGCTACAAGTTTATCAATAATCCATGGAAGCAAGAATATTATAACAAGGGCAGTAGCAAGAAGTTTAGGAACAAATGTTAAAGTCATTTCCTGAATTGAGGTAGCAGCTTGAAAAATTGAAATAAAAACACCAACAATAAGTGATACACCCAGAACCGGCAAAAGAATTATGAACACGGTGTAAAAAGCATCTTTTAATATTTCTATAATTAATTCTTCGGTCATTAATGAAAGCTCCTTACTAAAGATCCAATAATTAAATTCCATCCGTCAACTAAAATGAAAAGTAAAATTTTAAAAGGAAGAGATATCATCATTGGAGGCATCATCATCATACCCATTGACATAAGAATACTCGATACAATCATATCAACCATAATGAAAGGAATAAACATGAAGAACCCGATAATAAAACCTGTTCGTAATTCGCTTAAAACAAATGCCGGTATCAGGATATAGGTTGGCAGCTCAGTTCTATTTTTTGGTCTTTCCATATTAGATAAGCCGACAAAAAGTTCAAGGTCTTCTTCTCTAACATTTTTAAACATGAATTTTCTGATTGGTTCAATTCCTTTATCGTATGCTTCGTTCACCTTAATTTTATTATCCATCAAAGGTTTAATTGCATCGTCGTTTACTTTATTCCATGTAGGAGCCATAATAAAAAATGTTACAAAGAGCGCAATACCGGCCAACAACTGCGATGGTGGCATTTGCTGTGTTCCTAATGCATTTTTCAAAAAGTGGAATACAATAATTATTCTAAGGTAAGCTGTTGTCATTATTACAATTGAAGGCGCAAGCGATAGAACCGTCATTAAAAGCAGTATTTGCAAAGTTGTGGAAACGTCGTTTCCATCCTGTGCAGTTCCAACCTGAAGATCAATCTTGGGAAAAGGAATTGTCGTTTTCTGCTGTGCTAAAATATCATTCGAATAAATTATTACTGAAATAAAAATTAAAATAGGAATCAAATACTTTTTCATCTTAGTCCTAAATTCTGTTTAAGTAGATCCTTGAATGTTTGTTTGATATCACCGGGATTGGTTTCATTATCATCAGTCGGTTTATAATCATACTCTTTAAGTAATGTTACGTTCCCTTCGCTAATACCCAACAGGAATAATTTATCTTCAACTCTTACCACCGATAAATATTTTTTGGGAAGTATAAGGTGATTATTCATCACTTCGATTTTTAAGAGGTTCGTTTTTTTACGATTAATTGAAAAAGAGTACTTTCTTATCATAACCAGGGCAAGGAATAGAAGTCCCAGTATTAAAAACAAAGGTAAAATTGTATTAACTATATCCATGAAAGACATTAATTTATATCCTTAATCCTCTGAGCAGGATCTACCAGACTTGTAATTCTGATACCGAAGTGTTTATCGATTACAACGACTTCGCCTTCGGCAATTTTTTTATTATTTACGTAGACATCCACAGGTTCGCTTGCAAGTTTATCAAGCTCTATAACATAACCGCGTTCAAGTTCAAGAATGTCTTTAATCTGCATCTGTGTTCTACCAAGCTCGATATAAATATTCATCTGCAGATCTTTAAGAAAACTTAATTTATCATCAGCACCGGGTATAGAACGTGTTGATGAATCGAATTCTTCAAATTCTGCAAGCGAACCGTTTACCGGCTCTTTATCTTCTTCATTATTTTCTAATAATTGATTTTCATTATTGATATCGCTCATAACTTCCTCAAAGTGATTTTTTTTCTTCAAAAATTTTTCTTGTAATCTTTATGGCTTTGTGATTATTTACTACACCGGACCTACCAGTAAATAAGATTCTGTTACCGGTTTTAATTTTGTGGTCATCATCAATTTTGGTATTGAGAATTATTACATCTCCTTTTTCAAGTTTCATCAACTCGTCTATCGATAGCTTTGTTGTACCGAATTCAACTTCGATTGGAATTGATGATTTTGTAATATGATTTGTTATTACTTCCCTTGTTGTAACGCCAAATGTTTTGGATGTTCTAATGGATGAGAGTTTCTGAGTGTTAATTTTTGCAAGTATATTATCGAACGCAAATGTAGCAAAGCAAATGTTCATAAGGAACGATTGTTCCCCGATAAGAATTTCGAATGAAATAAGGAGTACAGATTCGCTCTGAGAAGTTATCTGTGCAAAATCAATATCCTGTTCAAACCGATCGAGAACAAATTCCAGGTTATCCACACCTTGCCATGCTTTCTTAAGATCGTACATAACACGATCAACAACTACTCTTAGAACTTTCTGTTCGATAGGAGTAATTACTTTAATTGGTTTTGAACCGGCACCGCTTCCTCCAAGTAGCTTATCAACTAACAAGAAACCGAGATCTGTATTTAATTCTAAAATACCTTTTACATCGGTCTCCTTAATATCAAATGTAAACAAGCAAGCAGGATTTGAAACCGAAAGCATATATTCCGAATAATAGATTTGATCTACAGATGCTACGTTTATACTAACTGCATTCTGAAGTTTTGTAACCAGAAATTGAGAGAAGCTTTCTGCAAAATTCTCGCAGATATTTCTAATAATCCTGAGCTGATTCTTCGATATTCTGTTTGGAAGTCGGAAATCGAAAAGTACAACTTCTTTTTCAGATGTTGTTTCAGGTTTTTGTTCAGATCCGCTTTTTATATTATTAAGAAGCGCATCAATTTCTTGTTGTGATAAAATTTCAGCCATAATTATTGTAGTATATACTTACTGAAATAAACGTTACTTATTTTAACATTTGGTATAAGACGATTTAGTTTTTGCGTTATCTGAATACGTAATGTATCACGGTAACTTGAATTGCTGAGCTGGGTCATGTCTTTACTGCCTAATACAGAAATAATAGCGTCTTTTACTAAAATTTCTTTTTTTTTCAGCTCGCTTTGATACTTCTCGTTTGGCAGATCGAATCCTAATGAAGATAGTAATAATCTTTTTCCATCGGTACCGGCCGGATTTATAATAAGATCTTCTACTACATAAATAAATTTTCCAAGATCAACATGAGCAACAGTATCTTCGGCTGGATGATCCACTTTAACGGAATCATTTTGAACGGAAGTTGAGTGTGATTGAATTTTTGGCATCAGGATATTGGCTGTTATAAAATAAACTGCAACCAGTTGTACAATAAACAGAGGAAGTCCGATTACCAAGAATTTCATATTGAATCCCTTCCTTTCAGAAGTTTCTTCAACTTTCTTCTCTTCCCGTTTCTTTTCGATATTTTCTTCTTTTGGCGTTTCCATAGTGGTCATAATTTTTCAAGAATGATGCCATTGAAAAAAGCTTGAAATATTGGTTTTTTGGAAAATTTTGAAGAAAATAGTGGCTAATATTGAGCAATTGAGGGATTTCAACAATTGCCGGTTTATTAAAGGGGAGCGCCCCCCAACTTAAACTTAAGTATGAGAGGCGCCGGGATCAATGAAGATTATCTGATTAGATTTGTAATTTCCTGAAGTAAATTATCTGCTGTTGTTATCACTCGTGCGTTTGCCTGGAATCCTCTTTGAGATACAATCATTCTGGTGAATTCTTCTGATAAGTCAACATTAGATTGTTCAAGAGCACCTGACTGAACAGTTGTTCCGCTCTCTTCACCCAAGCTGCTTATTCTTGGTTCACCGCTGTTTGCATATGCTGAATACATGTTATCGCCTACACTTATCAAACCGTTCAGGTTGTTAAATGTAGCAACCATTATCTGCGCTAAGTTTCTTGAACTACCATTTGAGAAGATACCAACAATATTTCCGTACTGATCGATGTTAATGTTGGATAACGATGCTGATGGAGAACCGTTCTGATAAAGAGCACTAACTACAGAGCTTGAAGATGTCTGTGTTACTCCTCCAAATCCCGAACCGAAATCGAGATCGATAACTGCTGTGTTAGCACCGCCTTTAGGTACGAATGTTAATTGAGGATTGTTTGGAGAAATGTTTGCCGGATCAATTGTACCGTCGGCGTTAAACAAAATTGTTCCGGAAGTATTAAGCGGCTTTCCGTCAATTGTACTTTGACCGGGAACACCGGCTGTCCATGTCCATAAGTTATCGTCGATCTTAGTGAATTTTAATGTAACCTGATGCGCTGTACCTAAAGAATCGAATATTGTAACAGAACCACCAACTACATTCGGGATTCTGTTGTTATCTGCAGAAATACTTAATGTAGCTGTACTTGAATTTTGAGTTACTGTTGTAGCATCAAAAACAAAATCAATACTTGAAGATGGAATATTTACTCTGTTTGCAGTACCGTCAAATTTAGCAAGGGATGCTGCATCTAATGTAAAAACACCTGAACCGTTATCTGTGTAAACCAGACCTGTGATTTGGCCATCATCAATATTATTTCCTTCCTCATCTTTCAAAGTCCAATCAAGTGTATATGTATTAGCAGCAGTTTTTTCATATGTAATTTCTAATTTATAAGGATTACCATATTCATTGTAAACTGTTGCAACTGATGGTGCAGTAGAATCGCCTACAGCTAATGCGGATGAATTGATATTACCTCTCTGAATTACTTTTTGTGTGCGTGTTAATTCGGAGTTACTTTTTAAGTTACCGCCCCATTTAATGTTTGTGGTAGAAACTGCAGGTAATTTAAGGTTAGTATCAATTACTATATCTTCTAAGTTATTGCCCGGAGGTATTACACCTTCCTGACTTGCAACTTTACCTTGAACAACAGCGCCATTCTGGGGACTTACTAATTTACCATCAGCATCAAAAATAAATGCGCCGGCTCTTGAGAAGAAGCTTTGACCGTTGCTTTTTAATACGAACATACCCTGACCCTGTAAACCTAAGTCAGTTGTAATTCCTGTTCTTTCGAAAGTCCCTTGATTCCAATTACGATCGATTGAGTTAATTTTCATACCCAAACCAACCTGGAAAGAGTTAGTACCGCCAGTATTTTCAGTTGGGTTAGTACCGGCTTTAACAAATTGATTGAAAGTATCGCTAAAAGTTACACGCGAACCTTTAAAGCCGATTGTATTAACGTTAGAAATGTTATTACCGATAACGTCCATCATTGATTGATGATTGCGTAAACCGGATACACCTGCGAAAAGTGAAGTTAAGAGTGCCATTTTTTCCTCCTTGGATTGAGCCAGCTTCAGTCGGTCAGCCGGATCTGGAGCGTCCTCGGAAGGTCCCGCTCCGTTGTTTATTGTAAATTAATTAAAATGCAAAAACCACACTGTCTATGTTGGTAAATACGTTTTCGTTCGAACCTGTTACTTCCATCGCTGTTACTACTGTTTTATTTGGAATATTAACGATGAATGCTGTGTTTTCCATCATTACTAATGAATCCTTTGCTCCTTTCAACTCTGCTTTTTCAACAGCACTTTGAATTTTTTCTAAGTCAGTTTCGCTTAATTGAATATTGCGAGATTCAAGTCGTTTCATAGCATGATTAGAGAATTTAACTTTCTCTAACTCCTGTTTGAAAACTGAATCGAATGATGATAAAACAGGATCAAAGCTCTTTCTGCCTACTTCGTTATTACCAACAATCGGGATAAAGGGGACAGATACGCCATTAATCTCTGTCATTAATTACCTCCGTTGTTTAATGAATTTAAAATTTCGAGAATATCGGAAATAGAATATTCGGCTCCGCCTACTAATAACATTGAACCTTTATCAGTAAAACGAACACCGTCAATTAGACCGATTTTATATGTAGATAATGTTAACTTCTCACCGCTCATACTGTATGCTTCAACTTCGAATGTATAATTTCCATTTTTTACTTTTTCACCATTATTATCGCAAAGATCCCAGGAAACTTTAGACCTTCCCGATTCAACAGATCCATCTAATAAGCGGACCACATTTCCATTTGAATCCATTATTTTAACTACAACACTTTTGGCTTGCGCCGGCAAATTATAACCAACATCAATTTTTTCCTGACCTATTACATTTAAATTATTGCCGTCTATTTTTACTTCCTTACCAATTAATGTTGCAACCATAGTGTTATTTATTGATTGAGTAAGGAGGTAATTAACATCCATACTTTTTGTGATGGAGGAATTCAAATTCGTCAGCTGTTCTAACGAACTGAATTGAGCAAGCTGAGAAGCATACTCTGTTCCATCGAGAGGATTAAGCGGATCCTGATTCTTAAGCTGTTGAATCATCAGTTTTAAGAAATCATCTTTTCCCAATGTTCCTTTGTTTTGTTTAACATTAGCAGAAGCCGCTGTGTTAGTTATATTATTAACCATTTATCAATTCCTTATACTAAATACTCGTATGTGTTATAACCTAATTTTTTCTTTCCGGTAAGGTCACTTTTCTGTTCAACTTTAGAATCAGTATTACCACCATAATTTTTTCTTTTGTTGGTAAATTGCTTATGCGCTTTCTGTTCCCCGTTACTTAAGTTCACATTAAGATTGTTAATTTGAATTCCATTATTCTGTAATGTCGTTTTTAACTGATCAATGTTCGATTGAACAGTTTGCCTAATCTGCTCGTTTTCAACTTCGATAGTAGCCTGCAAAGCATTATCAATGTAATCTACGGTTAGTTTTACTGTTCCGAGGTTCTTGGGTGTTAATTGAAAAGTAATACTTTGCTTTTCATTCGTGTTAAGATATTTGTTTATCTCAGATACTATTTCGGAAGATTTAACCTTCTTAACCGTTTCAGTAAATGCGCTTGCTGTTGAGATTATTTTTGAGTTAAGCTCATTAACCTGAACAGTTTTCTTCTCAAATACCTGGTGATTAACTACATCAGGATGTTTAGGTTGATCTTTATTTATCTTTGTTTGTGCTACAGTATCATCGGGTTTAATATCGTCTGAAACGAATTTTTCTGATTTAGAATTAATCTCTTTTGTTCTATCAAGAGATTTATCTTCTTTGTTATCCTTATACGTATCTCCAGAGCCACTATTAGAAGCTTTTTCAATATTTGTCTTATCGTTAATAAGTGGCGAAGCATTATTTGATTCGTTCGGTTTTATTGTTTTTTCAGCTTCAGGATTTTTACTTACAACCGAAATCTCGTCCTTGTTAAATTCAACTTTAGCATCTACCTTTTTCGGTTTGGGTGGTTCATTTGTATTGGGTTTAGCAGCATCTACACCAGATTTAATATTTTCATCATGTACTTCAGTATTTGTAACCGGTTGCTGATCCGTGTTAATCTTTACACCGGATTTAATTTCTTTACCAGTATCTGATTGATTGTTTTCATTACCTGTTATTTCATTAGCAGATTGTTCTTTCGGAATATTTTTGATATTAAGTCTAACGTCTAATTCGTTTTTCGGCTTTTCAACTGATTCAATTTTTATTGCTCTCAGAAATTCAGATCCAGTACGTTTTATTTCATAAGGTTCAGATTCATTATCATTTTCAATCCATTCCTTCCCTTTTATAAACATAAGTTTATTTTCATTCGGAACTTCATCTTTGTTCAAAATCTTAATATTACTTTCCGGGATATTATTTACTGGTTTATCATTAGATAAAACCGGGTTCGATTCCTCGCTATTTAGAGATTGAGTATCCTGGAAATTGTATTTGCTTAGAAATTCACCGATTTCTTTTGAAGTCTTTATGTCGAGAATAAACGGAATCTTAATACCGGATTCTTTCCTGGAAACATGATTAATTGTTTCAGCATGAACAATCTTTACCTGATATTTCTTTGTATTATCATTTACAGGTTCAACCGGATCATTTGTAACTTCTAAAATTGGGTTAGCTATGGATTTAGAAACTTCAGGATTTACTTTATCATTTTTGTCAATTGATTTTAATTCGCTCTCATTATTGTCAACGTTCGATTCAACCGGTAAATCAGAATTTTCAGAAACTATCTCCTCATTACTTTCCATCTTAACATTCACATTTTGAAAATAGGTAGAGATATTTTTTAGATCATTACCGGTTACTATCTCATCCCCTGCAGCAGATATTTGAAGAGTTATTTTTTCAGTTGAGGATTTAAGTGTGAACTTAACAGAGTGGTGCTTTTGCAGTTCGTTCTCAATAATATCTAAGGTTAATAATTCGTCCTGTAAATCCGGATTTTCTACTCCGGTATGTTCTTCAGTTAACTGTAATGAATTTACATCATTAACCAGTGTAAGTTTGTTGAGACCCGTATTGATTACCTGATTAATACCGGCGATGAAGGCAAGTAACGATTCTTCATTTATGATTGTATCTGTTTTAGTTAAACTCGCATCATCAAGCTGATAAATTTCCTTATTAATACTTTCTATTCTGGCAGATGATTCGTTGATAATAAGTTTTAATTGATTCATCAAACCGTCATTAATAGGGATTTCGATATCAATATCATTTACACTGGAAAGTACAAGATCGAGAGGATTCTGAACCGCATCAGGGTTGACATCGTTTAGTTCCTCGGTTGTAACATTAATGATATCTGCAAACAGATAGGTTTGTTCACCAATTCCTGTGAAGGTTGGATTAAAAGGAATTGAATCCTTTGAGATTTTATTAAAGAATAACGGATTTAAGTTCATTCGACACTTATAATTCTGTTCACTAATTCTGGTTTAAATTCTGCGATTATTTCAGCTGCCTTTTTCTTCTTCATAGAAAAAATTATGTCTCTTGCTATATTATCGTTGTAACCCTGAATTATTTTAGCGGCTTTTTTAGAATCCATTGTTTCGTATAGTTTTACCGAGTTTTTTATCCATTTGTTATACACACTATCCTTCATCGAATTCTTTTTTGTTAAATCGGGTGCAGATGCCTGAACCGGTGCAGTTTGACTTTTTTGTTCAAGGATCTCTTTAATTTTTCTAAGTTCTTGAAAAAGAGCTTTAGAACTATCTGCAAAAGCGGAAGCACTTATTTTAACATCTGCGGGTTCCGGACTTACTCTATCAGGAGCAGGAGAATTTTTCATACTATCATTTTTTGCAATAACAGGAATCTGTTCAGGTTGCTTATTTTCTGTAACAGCCGGTTTTTCTGTTTTTGTTTGTAAAGAATCCGGTTCTACCTGAGAGAAATCGAGAGCAAAAATATTTTTATAGCTCGAAGCTCCATAATACATTGCACCTGTAACCAAAATAAAAGTAATAAGCAATATCATTACATATATCAATTTATCTTTCATTATTCCTTCCTTATAAAATTACTTATAGCTATTTCATCCATTTGTTTTAATTCTTCTCTATTATTTTCGAAGAAAAATTCCTCTTGTTTATTCTCTTTTAGTGTTTCAAAAATTTTCAATTCTTTTTTCTTTTGAATCAATTCTGTGTGTTTCTGTTCTCTCCTCTGCATTAATTCGAGGATCTTTTTTTCAATGTTATGAACATCTTTTTCCAAATTTCTAATATGCATTCTAGCACTCTTAAACTCGTAAACCTTTATCTGTCCTGATGTAATGATTTCGAATAGCTCGCTCTTTTTATCTAAAAGTGCTTTTTTCTTTGCCTCAGAATTCTCTATTTCTCTATCAATAAGAGAAATTTCCTTCAATATTTTTTTTTCAAGAACTTCTTTTATTCTTATTATATGATCGAATTTAAAACTGAACTTTGCCACGATCTCTATTTATGATTATTTATTTCAATTATCTGGGATAACTTATAAACTGTTTCGTTATATGCTGCTTTTTCTAATATATCCTGCTTAAGAAACGAGCGTAATTGTCCTATCTTTGATAGCGCACGATCAATAAAAGGATTGCTACCCTTTACATAAGCACCTATATTTATTAAGTCTTCTGCTTCGCGATAAGTTGCAAGGATTTCGTTGAAAATCATTACTCGTGAATAATGTTCGTTATCGATTATATCCGGCATAACTCTACTTACACTTTGCAAAGAATCAATTGCAGGATAATGACCTTTATTTGCGAGTTTACGTGATAGTACAATGTGACCATCGAGAATTGACCTTACCGCATCGGCAATCGGTTCAATCATATCATCACCATCAACAAGTACAGTATAGATTCCTGTAATCGAACCTTTATCAGAGTTTCCGGTTCTTTCGAGTAATTTAGGAAGTAATGAAAACACAGATGGTGTATAACCTTTTGATGTTGGCGGTTCACCAATTGTTAACCCAATTTCTCTCTGTGCCATTGCAAATCTTGTTACAGAGTCCATCATCAGCAGAACATTTAATCCAAGATCTCTAAAATATTCGGCAATTGTAGTTCCTACGTATGCAGCTTTCATTCTTACAAGAGGTGATTTGTCGCTTGTTGCAACAACAACCACGGACTTTCTCATTCCTTCTTCGCCAAGGTCTTTCTCAATAAACTCTCTTACTTCTCTTCCCCGTTCACCAATTAAGATAATTACATTTACATCAGCACTTGTATTTCTTGCAACCATACCAAGAGTAACACTTTTACCAACACCGCTTCCTGCAAAAATTCCAACACGCTGACCTCTGCCAACAGTCAGTAATCCGTCAATTGCTCTCACCCCGGTTTGAATGGGTGTAGTAATTCTTTTTCTTTCAAGCGGGTTTGGCGGTTCCCTGTAAGCATCACGGATAGATGAATATCTTATTTCACCTTTTCCATCCATTGGATTTCCAAGCCCGTCTATAACGCGCCCGAGTAAATCTTTCCCTAATCCTACAAAAAACTTTCTTCCGGATGCTTTAATTTCACAAGCCGGAGAAATACTATTTACCTCTCCAATTGCTATTGAAAGAACTTTTCCATCCTTAAATCCAACTACTTCAGCTTTACAAAGCTCTTTACCATTCCGGTCAATTACCGAGCAAATCTCTCCCATTACTGCGTTTGGCCCGGCAGATACAATTACAAGTCCAATTACATCAAGCACTTTGCCGTTAACTCTAATTGATTCTGCACCCGAGATTACTGATTTATATCTGTCTAATATTTCGAAGATTGATATCATATTTTTACCCGTTATCAATGCTTTCTTCAAGTTTTCTTCTCAATTCTTCCAACTGAGTAGAAATTCTTGCATCAACGTTTCCAATTTCAGTTTCGACAAGGCAACCGCCTCTTTCAATCCTATCATCTTCTTCAAATTTTATTTTACTAAAAGTAGTGCTGTTAATTAAATTTCTGCTGTAGTTATTCAACTCTTTCATATCCTCCGGATGAAATTTAATTCTTACTTCATTAGCACCGATTACTTTGGAAATTGCTTCTTTAACCACTTCATTAATTATTGATTGTTCCTTAACTTCTTTTTGAATTATCTTTCTTGCAAGTTCAACTGCTGTTCCTACAACAAGCCGTTCGAATGATTGCTCATACTCTTTCAATTTCTGATCGAAATCATCAATTATATGATAAACCTCTTCGTATTTACGGTAAAGTTTATCGGTGTATTCCTTATCCAGTTCTAATTTAAGCTTCTGCTGTCCATCAATTATTCCCTTAGCATATGCATCTTCAATTTGTTTTTTTACCGGGACAATTTCTTCTCTTCTTTCCTCTTCTATAATTGCAGAAGCCGATTTCAAATTCAACTTAGGTGCAGCATTTAACCGGAGAATATTAGACATAAACTTCCTCCGGACCGCCTCTAAGGTTGAGTGAAATTTGTCCTGCTTCTTCAAGCGCTTTTATAATATCAATAATTCTTGCCTGGGCATCTTCTACTTCTTTCAGTTTTACCATACCCATGTATTGAAGTTCTTCCTTTAATAAATCGGCAGCACGTTCGGACATATTTTTGAATATCTTTTCTTTCAATCTTTCATCTGCAATTTTAAGCGATAGGGCGAGGTCTTTTCTATCAACTTCTCTTAATATTTTCTGAATATCTTTATCGGAGATGTTAATAATTTCATCGAATATGAACATCAGTCTTTTTACCTGGTATGAAGTATCTGGGTCTCTTTCTTCCAGCTTAACAAGAATATCTTTAGTAATAGTTACATTTAACCGGTTGAGAATTCCAGCAAGACATTTAGGGCCTCCAAGTTTTCCAACGGATTGACTCATAGATAGACCGGCAATATCATCAACAACGTGTTCAATTTGCTTAAGAGTTTGTGGAGCAATTTTTCCCAGAGTTGCAATTCGATGCGCCACATCAATTCTTAATTCCTCGGGAATTTCTTTAAGCGCATTTGCTGTCTGTTCAGGTGATAATTGAGAGAGAATTAGAGCCATAGTTTGTGGATGCTCTTTATTTAGAAAGTTTATCAACTGAGCCGGTTCAGCTCTTTTTAATACGTCGAAACCTTTCAGCGTTGTTAATCTTCTTACTTTATCAATTATCTCGTGTGCTTTCGGAATCCCGAAAGTCTTTTCGAGCAGATTCTGTGCAAAATCAATTCCACCTTCAAGAACATATTCCCGTGCAGTAACCATGCTATAAAACTCATCGATTACAATATCCACGGTTTTAGAAGGGATATTTCTAACTTTTGTAATCTCTGCAGAAAGAGATTCAATATCAACCGGATCGAGATACTTGAACACTGCAGAAGCAGCTTCAATGTTAAGCGCAACCATAAGCATTGCTGCTTTTTGGATTCCGGAAACTTCCTTTAATCGTTCATCTTTTATCATATTAAATTTCATCCTCGTGCATCCATGCGTTTATAAGTTTTGCAGCATCAAGTGGATTTTTTGTCACATAGTTAATAATCTTTTCGTGCTGATTTTTTTTTAATAATGCTTCATCAGAAATTTCATCTTCAAGATCACCTATCGGTAATATTTTTTTCTTGGGCAGATTCAATTGAGAGCTGAAGCTTGGTTCTTGTTTTGCTGTTAAAACCGGAGCTGCAGAAGGTGTTGCTACTGCTAATTCACCGGGGTTAAAAGTACCAATAACAATTTTTTCCGACTTTAATTTCTTCATTAGACTTTTTAGAACAAGCATAGAAGAAACAATAGCAAAGATTATTAATGCCAGTTTTATCCATTCATCAGGATTGGGTAGAAATGAACCGGCTTCTTCAATCTGAATATCATCTATCTGTTTTTCTTCGAACGGTATGCTCACAAGTGAGAACTGATCGTTACGCTGCAAATTAATTCCCACAGCATTTTTTATAATCTCTTCTAATTTAATTAGTTGTTCTTGCGGGCGTGGTTCAAAAGTAACTTCTGTTTTGCCATCCTTAACAGTTTTCTTAGGTATATCGTTAACAACTGCAGCAACACTTAATCTTTGAATATTTCCCGAACCTTCAATAACCTTTTGAATTGTTTTACTTATCTCGTAATTGGTAAGTGAATTTTCATTTGCCTGGGATGTTGAATCGCTTGTAGTTATTCCGGCATTATTCGATTTAATTGTTTGTTCGCTTATTGCTACCTGTGAATCCGGGTCGTATTGTTCCATTGTCTTTTCAACCTGATCAAAATTAAGATCTGCATTTACCTGAACCATAGCATTACCGTATCCAAGAACATTATCCAGTATCGACTGGGCCTTCTTTGCAAGATAGTTTTCAACATTCTGTTTAATTTCATATTGTTTTGATGAAGCATATGCAAGCGGTCCTTCTTCACTTTCATTGGATAGAATCCTTCCCCGGGTATCGATAATTGAAATTTTGCTCGGTGGTAATCCTTCAACACTTCCGCATACTAAATTTACTATTGATGTTATATTTTCTTTTGATAACCTGGAATTGTTCTTCAGTTTAAGCACAATTGATGCGGATGGAAATTTTTCTTCCTCTTTGAAAATTGATTTCTGCGGAATAACGATATGAACTCTTACACCGGATACTCCGTCCAGCTGGGCAATTGTTCTGGCAAGTTCACCTTCAATCGCTCGTTTGAAATTTATCTTCTGCATAAACTCGGACATACCCATTGTGGACTTATCAAATATTTCGTAACCAATAACACCCGAACTTGGAATTCCTCTTCCGGCTAAAGCTAATCGTGCTTCATACACTTTTTCTTTAGGGACTTTAATTGTCTGTCCATTGTCGTCAATTTTATAAAGTATCTTTTGACCGCCGAGATAATCGACAACCTTAGACGCATCTTCGGGAGCTAAACCGGAATACAAAGTTGAATAAGTCGGTTCATTCATAAAGAACAAAAGAATTACTAAGAGCCCGATAGTTAAAACAACACTACCAAGCATCATAAATTTTTGTTTTGGATTCAGTTTGTTGAGTATTCCAAATAGCACTTGAAATGGATTTGAGTTCATATTATAACGGCATCCTTGTTAATTCTTTATACATGTCAATTGTTTTGTTACGGATTTCCATAAGGAGTTCCAGACTTGTTTTTGCTTTTTCACCGGCAATCATAACTTCGTGAAGTTCAATACCTTTGCCTGAGACAAAATCCTGAACAGCTGATGTTGAAGCTTGTTGATTTTGATTTACTTCCTGGACAAGGTTGGCAAAGGTATCGGCAAACCCACTAACCGGATTATTCTTTTTATTCTGATTTATAATATCCGGTGATAAATTTCCAAATCCTTCTATTTTCATATTAACCTCTTCTATCAATTAAGGAACCGAGAGAAATACCTGTTGTTTTCCCTTTAGGATTATAGAATTCGTAATTAATTATTTCGTTTTTCTTAGCCGGGTACATTTCTGCAAAAAATTTCTTTTCTGTATCTGATATTGCCGGTGTATTAGTTTTTTCAACCGCGGGTTTTGCAAGAGTTTTATCCACAAATGTTTTACTGTAATTTCCAAAAGAATTGGTATTAATCTTCATTTTATATCTCCAAAGAATCTTTAATCATTTGTTTTGATGAATTAAGCGCAGTAAGATTTGCCTCGTAACTTCTTGTAGCAGCAATCATATCAACCATTTCGTTCAATACATTTACATTGGACATCTGAACATAACCTTTATCATCTGCATCCGGATGTTCGGGCATATAGATCATTTCTCCCGGTTTGCTATCAATTTTTTCTGTAATCTCTACTCCACTTTGAATTTGCGGAAGTGAAACCGACGAAGAATTATTTGCAGCAAAGTGATCCGAATGTTTTGTGTTCAGTTTAAGCATTTGTCCTTCTATGTTAAGTTTTGCCGCAAAACTGTTCTGGTTTTCTTTTACATCAAGGGTTTTACGCTGATATGGTTGACCGTCGGTTGTTCTAACTGATTCTGCATTTGCAATGTTCTGCGAAATAAGATCCATCTTCTTTCTTTGAATACTCATTCCGCGTGAACTAATTCCAAGACCAAAAAAACTTCCTAATACTTTCAAAATCTTCCTCCTCCTTTAATTACATTTTGAATACTCTTGTAATAATCGCCAACTTTTCTTGAGGCGAATCGGAAACGAAGCGTGTTTTCTGCCAGTTCAGACATTTCCTGTTCTATATCAACATTATTAATTCCGGTTGTCATTTCCTTGGAATCATCTAAAACTACATTAAACCCAGAATCACTTTGAACAGGATTGTTTACTGCAGAAAGGTGTTTATTGCTTGATATTCTTAAAATTGAATTAGAGTTTTCGTCCAACAGATTTTTAAACTCTACATCTTCCCTTTTATAACCTTGCGTTCCAACATTAGAAATATTTTTTGCTATTACTTTATTCTTTACTGCGCAATAGTCTAAAAGGTTCTGAAGTAATTTTACCGATGACATAATCCTCTTGGATTTTTTTGTTATTAATACCCAAAAGGAATGCCACGATTAAAAATTGATTTTTGGTGAAATGTTAAAGATTTGATTGAAATGATTGGCTAATAATGTGCATTTGTTATTTATTATTCAGAATAATCCAGGATAATACTCTTGGTTTCACCGCATGAACAAACAAATTTTATCTCTTTTACAGCATCATTGGCGTCTTTCTTCAAATAAATTCTTACATCATCATTTTCATCATTTTCTAATGCTATTTTGCTGTATCCTTTCAACTCTATGTCTTTGGCTTTAATAAGATTGCCGCTTACGGGAGAATTCTTTGCGAATATATCTTTCATTAAAACTTCTTCGAAATGATTTGCCATTTTAAACCACCTTGTTAATTGTTTCTGGAATTTTTTCTAAAGGTAAAATATTATCTGCAAAACCGGCATCAACAATTGCTTTAGGCATACCATAGACAATACATGTTTGTTCATCCTGTGCAATCGAGTATCCGCCCATACTCTTAAGATTTTTTATTGCTTCGAAACCATCTTTGCCCATCCCTGTCATAATAACTCCCAGCGTATACTTTCCATAAGTATTTATTACGGAATTCATCATAACATCTACAGATGGTCTGTGCAGAGTATAACTTGGTTCTTCGGAAATACTAATATGAGAGGAAGTAAAACCGTTTTTAGTAATAGTCATATGGTACCCGCCCGGGGCAATGTAAACCGTACCATTTTCAACTTTCTCTCCATTTTCAGCTTCTTTAACATTAAGCTTGGACATTGAATTAAGCCGGTCTGCAAGCGACTTTGTAAATTTTGGCGGCATGTGCTGAACTATAAAAATCGGTATCTGAATTTTATCTGAAAGCACAGGTAATATTTTTTGTAATGCTAATGGTCCTCCGGTTGAAATACCGATTGCAACAGCTTTATATCCAATTGAAGGAATTTGATTTTGAGAATATCTCTGGACTTCCTGTTTACCCGGTTGGCTGATGGATCTTAATCTATTAAGCCGTTCCTTTATTAATTTTTGTTTTACTATCTCTTTTACTTTTGAGATAAGGTCTTCTTTAATCTTGGTTATGTTAATGTTTACGTAAGAAAGTTCTTTAGGAATAAAATCGACAGCGCCAAGTTCAAGAGCCTTTAATGTCGATTCCGCTCCTTCGGTTGTTAAAGAACTTACCATTATAACCGAAGTAGGGGACTCGGCCATGATTTTTTTGAGGGCAGTTAAACCATCCATTACCGGCATTTCAATATCAAGAGTAGCTACATCTGGTTTAAGGCTTTTCACAAGTTCTAAACCTTCCTGACCATTTCTGGCAGTTCCAACTACTTTAATATCCGGATCACTTTCCAGCATTATTGAAAGCGATTTACGCATGAATGCCGAGTCGTCTATAATGAGAACACCGATTTTACGATTCAATTTTATTTCTCAGCTTATTGAATAATTCATTAATGTCCAGAATAATTATTACAGTACCATCCCCCATTATTGACGAACCTGCTATTCCGTCTATTTTACCTAAATATTCTCCAAGAGATTTGATTACTACTTCCTGTTGACCGATCAATTCATCCACTTTAATACCAAATCTTTTTTCTGCAATTCCTACTTCAACAATGTATTGCCACTGGGAATTATCATGTCCGTTTCCGTTGTGGTTAATCAATTCATTCAAAGATACAACCGGCAGAATTGTATCCCGTAGATTTACAACTTCCTTTCCGTTAACTGTTTTTACATCATCTGTACTTACCCTTAACACTTCTATTACTGAATGGAGAGGAATAACGAATGCCTGACCGTGAGATTTTACAATCATACCCGAAATTATTGCTAAAGTTAAAGGCAGCCTTAAAATCATTGTAGTGCCTTTACCAATTTCGGATTCGATAGCAATTGTACCGCGGAGTTTTGAAACATTTGTTTTTACAACGTCCATGCCAACACCGCGGCCGGATACATTAGTAACAACTTCTGCAGTAGAAAAACCGGGATGGAAAATTAAATTAAGGGCTTCCTGTCTGGAAAGTTCTTTTGCCTTCTCTCTTGAAATGAATCCTTTAGCAATGGCTTTCTCTTTTATCATCTCCGGATCGATACCCTTACCATCATCAATAACTTTGATTGCAATATTGTTCCCTTCGTGCTCTGCCGATAAAATAACGGTTCCTTTCCGTTTCTTACCTTTAGCTTCTCTTACATCCGGTGCTTCCACGCCATGATCAATGGAATTACGGATTAGATGAACAAGCGGATCGTTTATTTCTTCAATTAAATTTTTATCTACTTCGGTTTCTTCACCATTAATAATTAACTCAACCTCCTTATTCAGGTCTTTGCACATATCCCTTACAACACGTGGAAACCGATTGAAAACCTTGCCAATCTTAATCATTCTAAGTTTCATAACAACAAGCTGCAATTCCGATGTCATTAGATCAATCTGTTTTGTAGCATCTCCTAAATCCTTTGCGAATTGCGAACCTTCATTGTCTAAAGAGTATTGTGAATTCAATTGAGCAAGACGGTTTCTACCCAAAACTATTTCCGAAGCTATATTTAATAATGCATCCAATCTATCTACATCAACACGTATTGTATTTTCAGATTTTTTTGTTTCTGTGTTAGTTGTTTTTGCGGAAGTCTCTTTTACAACTTCAGTAACTTGTTTTTCAACTACAACTTCAGTATTCACAAGTTCTGTTTCAGAAAATTCAACAATATTTTCCTCCAGAATATTTGTTTCTACAACCTTGTTTATTGCAGTTTCTTCCTGATTATCACCATTTAAATTTTCCAGTAAACCAACAAGTGTAGAAATAACATTCTCGACTTCTATTTCTTCATTTTTTTCTACTTCAATTACTCTGAGGAGAGTTTTAATAGTGTCGTAACCTAAAATAATTCCATCCATTAAGGATAGATTCAATTTAATTTCACCCTTACGGAGTTTGTTGAGAATATCTTCGCATTTGTGAGTTACTTCAGGTAATTTTTCCAGACCTAAAAAACCCGATGTTCCTTTAATAGTATGGAAGGAACGAAATATTCTATTAAGAAGATCTGCATCATCCGGACTTTTTTCCAGAAGCATTAAATCAACATCAAGCTTTTCAAGAATTTCTTTCGTCTCAAGCAGAAAGCTATCGACAATCTCTTTCATTTCGGGGTCGACTAACATTGGGTTTTGCATTTTAAGATCCATTATTTAGCGAATAATTTATCTATCTCGTCTTGTGAAGTTTTTTGTCCTGTATTAAATAATTCATTAGCCAGTTCCTGTTTATCAGGAGATTTTTCATATCGTGCATCGGGATTGAAAGTTGCACTTCTGGTATTTTCATCTTCCTGTTCTAATTCGCTAACATCAACCGGACCTTTTTTGCTTAAATCGTTCATCAATTTGGATAATCTTTTCTGAACTGACTGGATAAGGTGATTTACAGAAGCTAATTGCTGTGATGTAATATCCTGAACCTGAAGTGATAGAGTAATATTATTAGAATCTCCTTCAATCTTCTTAACAATTTCTTCTAGCGAAACAACTTTTGTTTCAAGTTCATCAATACTTAATCCAGATTGAAGTGCTTCAAATTGTCCGTTTAAGTTAGGATGTTGGTTACCATAACTTTCCAGAGCAACTCGCTGATTAAAGAAACCATTTTTAAGATCTGCCAATTCATTTTTAATTTTCGATAGATCCATAGACATTGCATCAACTATGTCAAGAATTTCACTGGTAGCCATTTCTGTTGCATTTGTAACACTATTTATCTGGCTTGCCGCTTTCGGAATTTTACTTGCACTTTCCTGTATTGAATTATTTACATATTCCATAAGCGGAACTACATCCCGCATGAAATCAATTATACTTTGAATTACGGGTACAACCTTTTGCCCGAAGACAAAGAAGGATTTTAATTCTCCTAATTTTTCAAATACCTGGTCCATGTTTGAATGGTTTTCCATTGGGTTCTCCGATTATGCGCTTGCTAAAATTTGATCAATTTTTTCTCTTAGTATCTGGGGAGTGAATGGTTTAACGATATAATTATTCACTCTTGCCTGGAGCGCTTCAACAATATCCTCTTTCAATCCGCGTGTGGTGACCATTAATATTGGAAGTTTCGCAAATTTGTCTGTGGATCTGATGCTTTTTACTAATTCGAGTCCCGATACTTCGGGCATATTCCAATCGGTAATAACAAAATTTATGGAATCATCTCCGGAGAGTTTAGTTAATGCTTCTTTGCCATCACCGGCTTCAACAAAAGCTTCGTAACCGATAGCTTTTAGTGAATTGGCAACAATTCTTCTCATTGTTACCGAATCGTCAACTACTAGAAATTTAAGAGCCATTTTTACCTCAATTCAAATATTTAGAAACTTCGTAAATAACACGTTTAGGATCGAACGGTTTTATTAAATAGGAATTAGCACCACATTCCAGTCCCCTCTGGATATCTTCTGTACTGCCTAATGATGAAAGAACTATTATCGGCAGCTCTCTCAATTCATCATTTCCTCTAATTGTACTTATTAACTGGAAACCATCAACATTCGGCATATTCAAGTCCGTAATCACCAAATCAATTTTATTATTCGGAATTTTTTCGAGTGCTTCCATACCATCCGAACATGAAATAATTTCATAACCTTTAACAGTCAATGCCACAGAAACAAATTTTCTGATTGTTGGGGAATCGTCTGCTACTAGAATTACCCTTTTCATTTAATTTGCTACTCCTTTTTATATCCAACTGTTTTAGGGAAACTTACCAGATTAAATGCTCTTGAGATGCCCTGTAAAGTTTCCGAATACCCGATAAATAAATAACCTCCGCGATTAAGAGAATTATAGAGATGATTAACAACTTTAATTTTGGAAGCCGTATCAAAATAAATTAGAACATTTGCACAGAATATTACATCAAAGTTCAGCATCGTCTTCATCATAAAATCGTCGTAAAGATTAAGTAATTTAAAAGAAGCCATTCTTTTAATTTCCGGTGCTACTTCGAATAAACCGCCATGATTCTTAAAATATTTTTTCAAATAATAAGGAGGTGTGTTTCTTATTGAATAATCTTTATAAATCCCCTGATTAGCAGTATCAATTATTGAAGCACTAATGTCTGTGCCTACAATTTCAATTTCCATATTTGGATACTTCGGTTTAATAAGATCCTGAAAGACCATGGCTATTGAATAAGCTTCTTCACCCGAAGAACTTGCAGCACTCCAAATTCTAATCTTATTCCTATTTAGAACCGTTCTGTTAGCAATTAATTCAGGGAAAATTTGTGTAGCGAGTGCATCAAGCTGGGGCTGATTTCTGAAGAAAAAAGTTTCGTTTATAGTAATAGCCTCGTAAAAATATTTCTTTTCTTCAGAATAAGTCGAGCCCCCTGTTTTTAGTATTGCGAAATACTCTTCGAAACTCTTTAGTCCGAGAAAATTAATTCTCCTTTGCAAACGGCTTTCCAGTAAATACTTTTTATTATCCTGAAAATAAATTCCTGTATTGTCGTAAATAAATTTCCGGATATCCTGGAAAAGGGAAATTGACATATACAATTGCTTGGGCAAAGAAGGATTAAGATTACGGCTAAGATCTGGTAGTTTTAAATCTGTAAATTGGTTCATGGCTCGCTATCTTAAATTTGGATAGATTTCATTAATATTTAGGTTATTAAATAATTCCTGAACTCTCTCTCTTATCATATCCTCGTTATCTTCCATCAGTTTCATAAGCGAATCTTTTGCAACGGGGTTATTGATTACTTCAAGCAGTTCAACAAGCCGTAATCTGTTCCACATGTTCTCGTCTTTAATCATTGAATCGATAAACAACAATG